>NZ_JNKD01000032.1:0-35403 GCF_000701925.1 Ruminobacter sp. RM87
TAACAGAGTGGCCAATGCCGTGCTTACACTGAGGAAAATGTCTTGCCTAAATTTCTGCTTGACAAAGGTCGTTTCATAACAGTTACAGATTGCTCGCTGCCAAGAAGGCAAATTTATTGGCAAAAAATGAAAGTTTAAGTTAAAATCGGAGTGGTCAACTTCCGATCGTTTTGGTGGTCAACTTTTTCGATCGTTCTACACGTGTGTTTAAGATCCCTCAAATTTTTTTCATTGCTCCATTGATAAAAAGTCATTTTTGATATGATAATGACCTCCGACTGAAGGCATCATTGCACAGGGAGGAATATGTAATGCAGCTTCCAATTGTTCCGCTTGTATTGAACACTGCTACGGCCTTATCCGTGGTTGTCATATACGTTCTGTCTTTTTATCTGGTGAAGAAAAAGAAGGAGCCTGTTGTTTCTCTTATACTGGGACTGGCTCAGATTCCGTTTTTTATTCATGCCGGAATGACGTTTTTAGGCGTTATCGCCGGTCTTTCGGCCCTGATTTTTCCTGCGGTGATTATTGTACTTTCAGTAGGAAACATCAGAAATCAGTCTGCTTCACGCGCTGCAGTTCAGTCTGACGGAAGGTTATGATAAACGTCAGATGATAATACAGGTATACCTGACTCTGTTCCTGTATCTGATGCGGAGGATATTATGGATGTTATGGAACTGATGCGGTCAAGACACAGCGTAAGGCAGTATCTTGATACCGTGATTCCTGATGAACTGCGACAGCAGCTTAGTGAATATGCTGGGGCATTGAACCGCGAAAGCGGTCTGCACATGCAGATCCTTTATGATGAACCTCTCTGTTTTAATTCCTTGATGGCTCATTACGGCAGATTCGTAAATGTTCGAAATTATATTGCGCTGGTCGGCAGAAAAGAAAAAGGTCTTGAGGAACGCTGCGGTTTTTACGGCGAAAAAATGGTACTTAAGGCTCAGGAACTCGGACTCAATACCTGCTGGGTGGCTTTTTCGCATGGAAAAAGTCATGCCGTGACCGGTAATGGGGAAAAAGAGGTAGTCCTGATTGCACTAGGATACGGCAGAACCAGCGGAACAGGACACAGGATAAAGTCGCCGTCCGACGTCAGCAATATTTCAGAGGATTCACCTGAATGGTTCAGAAAGGGGATTGAGGCCGCGCTTCTGGCGCCGACGGCACTGAATCAGCAGCGGTTCAGAATCGAGCATGACGGCAGAAAGGTGTCATCAGCGTGCGGTCTGCTTGGTTCCAATCTCAAGGTAAGCCTCGGTATAGCCAGGTGTCATTTTGAACTGGCTGCCGGCCCGGAAAATTTTGAATGGGTGTAGGCAGGCAGACAGAATAAAATAAAAAGAGTACCGGAATTTGCCGGAAAGAAAAAAGTATTATAACCGGCAGTTTTAATCATCTTCTGTCTGCACTCAGCCAATGAGTCCGGCCTGATGTTTGAATTTACCTCATGCAGAACAGTTCTTTCTGCTTAAAGGATTTTTTATGAAGATATATGAATATGGTAACAGAGATGCGGACACTGTTCTGATACAGCCCGTTGATGATCGTGATCTGGAAGGGATTGATAACGAGGTTGAGATCATAACCCGCAGCTCAAACAGAAGCTTTTATCTTCTGACCGTTAAAATTGAGGACTGGAATACTGATCTTTCACCGTGGACTGCTCCCGCCGTTTTCGGAAAAAACGGCTTTGGGTGCGGAGCCGAAAAGACTCTTAGCAGCATTCTTGAACTGTGTACCGACAGCAGACGATCCTACTTTATAGGCGGTTATTCGCTCGCCGGTCTTTTTGCACTGTGGGCGGTGTACAGAAGCGATGTCTTCAGAGGGGCGGCCGCCACCTCGCCGTCGGTATGGTTCCCAGGATTTACTGATTTCATGAGGAGGGAAAACATCAGGACCGGTACGGTATATCTGAGCCTTGGGGACAGAGAGGAAAAAGTCCGCAATAGAATTATGGCTGCCGTAGGTGACAGAATCAGAGAGGCTTATGATTTACTCCTGGAACGTGAAATTGACTGTGTTCTCGAATGGAATGAAGGAAATCATTTCAGGGAAACTGACGTCAGAACGGCCAGGGCTTTTGCCTGGCTGATGAACCGTCATGATCCGCAGGTTCTCAGTTAGCGTGGCTGATTTCCGTTCAGTATGAATCATCAGACCAAGCAAAGTGGTCATTATAATCGGATATTCTGCATTCCTTCAGAACGAAGGTTTCCAGGTCGCAGGAAATATCGAGATGTCTTTTAATATTTTCGGTCTGATGCTCTTTTCTCAGAATCTTTAAAATCGAAATGGCAAAACTTCGGTCGTAATCACTTTCCATATATTCGGAATCTATGTCTTTATTTTTACATATTGTGTACTCTCCGTAACCGCGACAGCCACTACATCTGATGGTGACCGCTTTTTTCCCGTTGATTATCTCATCAATAAAAAGAGGTTCATGGATGTACACATCAAGTGTGTAGTCTTCAGACAGCCGATTCTCAACGGATTCAAGACCCCCTTCATTATTTTCAAAGTCGGCGTGGCAGACTTTACGTTTATCCTAGTTCTCCCATATCGGCTGTCTGAATGAGACGGCACCGCAGAACATTCCGGAAAAATCCTTAACGGAGGCAGTGTTCCAGCACTTTACGGGCTGATTGAAGGCTACGGCTCCTTTGAACATGAAACTCATGTCGGTAACATGAGACGTGTTCCATCTGTCGAGCGGCTGGTTAAAAGATTCATCATCCTGAAACTTACAGCTCATGTCCGTAATGTTTGAGGTGTCTTTTATGTTGACATATTCAAGCCGGTACATATTTTCAAATGCATGCGAAAGTGAATGCACTGCAGGAGTCAGAATCACCTCAAATTCTATTCTGCGCAGAGCCTTGATCCTGTTTGCCATGATGAACGGATTTTTCTTGAGACGTTCGCTTCTGTCTTTTGGAGATTCGATCTCATCATTGTATGTATAGGCAAACTCATAGTTTATGGTCAATGAGTCAAGATCATTATTTATGATTCTTTTTAAAAGGTCCTCGGTGATATCATCAGGAGAATTTAAAACAGGATTTCTGTTCATGGTTTTACGAGTGTGAAAGAAGGTTCTGAGGTGAAATACGGGGGATCGCTGAAGACGGAATGATTACTGATGCTCCAGAGAAGAGAGATAATCATCAGTCATATCTCAATTTATATGATACATATAAATTATCAATAATACAATAATTATATGCTAAATTTTGAACTGAGAAACATTATGGGAATTCGATAGTATCTGAATGACAGGGCCGGATGGTATTTTTGACGTGGTAGATTTGAAATGTTCTTCACCGGAATCTCTTTTATGAAAGTGTTCATCAGGCTCATCATTTCTGACTGAAAGGAAACAGGACTGGCAGCGCCGTTAAATACTCGTGACGTGGCTGGATGACAGCTGTGAATTCAGAGTGATTTTCGGATATAATCTGCGCACTTGTCTCAAATTAGGTAAAAAGCAACACCTATAAACTTGAGAGTATCTTAAAACTACGTATAATCAGATCAAGTATAGTGATATTGCAACAGAGACGGATTGAATTATGAAGATCAGATTATTGGGGCTGGCAGCAGCCAGTTTAACGGCACTTTCAGGATGCGGAACCGAAGATGAGGTTGCGGAAAACGTCAGACAGTGCGAAGTTCTGGCTGAAGCGGATAATTATGCTGAGGCTTTTTCATTCTGCAGAAGGGCCTGCGACCTCAAGGACGGATACGGCTGTCTGGTTACCGGTATCATTTACGGGGCAGGTTACGGCATGAACCAGGATTATCTTCAGGCTAAAAAATACATGGAAAAAGCCTGTGATCTCAACAACAGTCAGGGCTGTTACAATCTCGGCGTCATATATGATGACGGCATGGGAGTGAAACAGGATTATCAGCAGGCTGAAACACTCTACAGAAAGGCCTGCGACGGGAAAGATGCACTCGCGTGCAACAATCTCGGAAATATCTTTTACTACGGCAAAGGCAGGAATGTTGATTACACTGAAGCGGGGAATTATTTTAAAAAGTCATGCGAGCTGAATTTCGGTGGAGGCTGTTTCAATTACGGAAAGATGTATATTGATGCCGCCGGGGTGAATCAGGATTTAAAGCAGTCTGCGGTTTATCTTGAAAAAGCATGTGACATGAACAATGCGGCAGGGTGCTTTATTACCGGTCGCCAGTATTTTGAGGGAGCAGGTGTGCAGCAGGACTACAGTCTTGCCAACCAGTTCTTTGAAAAGGCGTGTAACCTGAAGGAGGGAGAGGGATGTTATGCTCTTGCCAATTCATTTATTCAGGCTGCAGGTGTGGAACAGGATTACGGTAAGGCTGTATATTACAATGATCTGGCCTGTTCCCTGAATTTCGGGCAGGGATGTACCGGTGCCGGGCGTTTCTTTGAAGAAGGCATAGGCGTTGAAAGGGATTATATCAGTGCCAGAAACTATTACAACAGTGCCTGCGCTTTAAACAACGGAGAAGGTTGCGCATATATCGGCGAACTTTATTACGAAGGTAAAGGCGTTAGTAAGGATTTCAATAAGGCGAATATCAATTTTGAAAAGGGCTGTAATATGGATGCCGGTTTCGGATGCTTCGGACTGGGAATTTCATACGAGAACGGAAACGGAGTGGATCAGGATTATGCCAAAGCCATTCAGTTCCATGATAAAGCATGCGGACTTAATGAGGGCAGAGGCTGCCATAATCTCGGCAACATATATCTGAACGGCGTTGCAGGAATGCCGGATTATGCAAAGGCTTCCCAGTATTTTTCCAGAGCATGTGATCTGAACAATGAACTGTCATGCAACAATCTCGGAGTCATGTACCTTAACGGCACTGGTTTTAAAGCCGATCTCGGCAAGGCCGTAAACTACATGGATAAGGCCTGTTCCATGAACAATGACGTGGCATGCGTTAATCTCGGTTTAATCTATTCTGAAGACTCAGGAATGGAAAAGGATCCTGCTAAAGCCGGAGAGTACTTTGACAGAGCCTGTAAGCTGGGAAATGAGAAAGGCTGCGATTTGGCCGGTGAAATTAAAGAATAGGCTGGGGTGTGAACCAAACTCCGTAAATTACATATGGGCGTGTGAACCAAGCTCTGTAAATTACGTATAGCTAAAAATATCGTAAAAACTCCTGAGATATAATAAAACTTATATAATCAGGAGTTTTCATTTTGGTTAAAGAAAAAAAGAATGTATATGCTCATGCTAGACACACCCACTGAAAATTAAGGATTTCGAGAGTGAACGTCGCCAAAGTCTTGTTTGTCACATACTCAAAGACTATCTCTTACGCCTTTCACCTTCTGCACTGAAAAAAGCAAAATCATTGGGGAAATGATATACATTTATTCTGAGTACAATACTTGAACAGACCCTTGCTGATAAAAACAAATTAAAGCAGTTTCTATCATAACATTTCTACTTTTACAGTGAACTCCAAAAAGGTCTGAATTCAGACCTTTTTTATCAGAGCAGGTACTGCCTTTTGAAGGTTACCATTGCTTTTTAGTATGTTATCATGCCTGATTTAGGCAAACCTGTTTCAAGAATAGAAGGTATGTCCTGATCTAAAATTGAAAAAATTTTATTCATTACCTCTTCATATTCGGCAGGGTTATACAGTTTCAGATAGTGTTCGTTGTGGTTTATGAAATTAGGTTGTTCGTCTTTTGATGGCAAATTTTTCCACCATAACCAAAGATTTTCTTCCTGCATTTGTTCAACAATATTTTTCCATTCAACATTATCGAATGCGTTCTTTAATTCCTGTTTCCGTTTTTGTATCATTTCACGAATTTCATTGTCATCTGACTCATTATTAAATTCAGGAAACACTCCATAATAAAAAGTATCTTCATCATCATTTTCTATTTCAAAAACCAGTGTTAAGTTAATATCCTTGCGAGGACTAAATTTAAACTTCAGACGTGGATAGCTTATTTTTCCTGAGCAGAAGTTATTGATTTCTTTGTCGCAGTATTCGCCGTTTAAATGGAATTCATTGTGAATGTGCTCTTTAATCCTGTCAAAGATATTCTTTATTTTGGCAGACTGTACATGCTTAAAATTATCTGCGACGGCTTTTGCTGCCAGAAAGTACTCACTCGATAAAGACATGATGTCGGTAATAGAATTCATAAAAATATTCTCCTGTTTCTGGTTTTCGTACTGTTGCACAGTTAATTTTTCAATAAGTGTAATGTATTGACGAATAGCTCCGTATATGGATAATTTTTGTTCTTTATAAGCAATGTCGGCGCATACTTTCAGCCAGCGCAGTATATGTTTATCGAAGGATATATACTGCACATTGTTTAGTTTTTTCTCATCCATTCCTTTAATGCTTTTCGCTTTTGGAGGCCGTCCGTTCAGAGTAAGATAAAAGACCTTAAATTCTTTTCCCTGATGGCTGGCATATTCGTGATAACGATATAGCTGAGTTTCCTGATCATCAGCATTAATTTTGACTTCTATCGGGTAGCAGAAACCTGGTGTTTCTATAAATAAATCTATGCGTCCGCTACATTTGGATGATTCGTTAAAATACAGCTCTCGTGTAACAACTGCGTTGTTTTCAAATTTTTTGTTCAGTACGATTTTAAAAAACAGATGAAGAAATTTTTTAGAAAGTCCGTGTTGTGCATGAGAGTTAAGAAGCTCATAAATTATGCGACAGTGAGGTAATTCTTTTTCTTCAATCCCCAGAGCTGAAAAAACAGTAAAACTATCTTCGGGGCTCTGATTTAATGTCTGGGCGTATTTCTTTATATTAAGAATTACACCAATATTCCTGAGTAAAGAATGGTAGGTGTTATCGTCAACCTTCTGATTTTCCATTTTTCTGAATCCTTAGATTATATTTTATAGTTATTATCTTACCACTTGAATATAGAAAACTATGTAAGTTTTGTCATAAAAATAAATTTTATTCATGATTTTTAAAATTATCCAGGTTTTTGGTATGGGTAATAAGGAAGGGATAAAATGCTTTTTTGCAGTATATGTCCGTATTTTGAAAAAATATACGATATTACAATGTTCAAAAATTCTGCTTGACGCAATTTATATTCTAAAAGTGTATTCTTATATAAATTATGAATTATTTATAAATAGACATAAAGACAGTATGAAACCGGAAGTTTCTTTTCATACCAATATATTGCCTGAATCACATCACAAGCCAAAAGGCAGACAATTCTTCTCAGTTTATGTGATCTGACGGGCTCTCCTATGGGTTAAAATGAAACACCGCACTCAAATTATAATTTGTACATGGTGTAATATTAAACAGGTGTTAAGCTGTTTTTTTGAATTCTCCCTTACAATAATGATACAAAAAGGAAAAATGTTTTATTCTTCACCGGGGGCTCTCGCACTAGAATTCTAAGAAGTCTCGTCTGCGTTCCTGATAGTGACTCGATATATATATAATTTTTATAAAAACTTGGATGCTAAGGATAAACAATTGTTAAAAAAAACAGAATATAAAGAAGGTGTTTCACTCAGGACAATTCAGCTGTGGCTGATTGCCGGAGCGTTAGTTGTTTCCTGTCTGATATTTTACTTTACATATAATCTTTCAGTGAGCTTCCGTAACTTTACCGACAAATCAGAAGAACAGGTGGATATGCGAAAGGCCGCCATGGAGCTCATGGATGCATCCGATTATCTTACCGAGAAGGTTCAGAGTTTTTCCGTTCACGGAGACATTCGTTTCCTGAACGAATACTTTACGGAAGCCATGCAGGCCAATCACCGCGAGGAGGCGATAGCCTCCATGTCCGGAAAAGCAGGTTTCGAACCTGCGCTGCACAAACTGCTGGCAGCCATGGAAGGTTCGCTCAATCTCATGAATCGTGAATACTATTCAATGAAGCTGGTTATCGAGGCTAAAGGCATCGAGAATTACCCTACGGTAATCAGATCCGTTGTTCTTTCCGAAGAGGATAAGGCTCTTTCCCCTAGTGATAAGATGCTGCGTGCCGCTGCAATGGTTCATGATGATGAATACTATGCCCAGAAGGAAAAAATCAGACTGAACATGCGGGCAAGCTTAAAGGAACTCGAGCAGATAAACTACACCAATGATGAGGTGGCACTGGCTGATTTCAGCAAAAAGATGGACTGGGTCCGTCTCGTGATTATCCTTCAGACCGTGGGTATCTTCTTTATGGTATGGCTGACTTCAAGACTCGGTATCCTTCCCATTCTTAATGCCGTTGAACGCATTAAGGCCGACAGTCCTATTCCAGAGGACGGTGTAAGAGAATTCAGGTATCTCGCCAGCACCTACAACCAGATGTACGAGATCTATAAAAACAGTCTGGACAGACTTAATTTCAAGGCATCCCATGACGAACTCACGGGAGCCTTCAACCGTTCAGGTTATGAACTGCTGCTTCCAAGCATTGATCTCGGCAGTACCTACATGATGCTGGTTGACGTAGATAATTTCAAACAGATTAACGATACCTACGGTCATGAAGTAGGTGACAGGGTACTGTCACAGCTCGTAAAAATTCTGAAGAAGAATTTCCGTTCAGATGACTATGTCTGCCGTATCGGCGGTGACGAGTTTGTGGTCTTAATGATTCATATCAATGAAATCAATCAGAAGATGGTTTCCTCAAAGATTGAAAGAATCAATAAACAGCTGACTGAACTCGGTGACGATATGCCTAAGGTATCAATCAGCGTCGGTATTACCCACGGAACCGAGGTTTCTGATCTGGAATCACTCTTCAAGAAAACCGATGAGGCTATGTATAAGTCAAAGCAGAGCGGAAAGGGGACTTATACATTCCATTTAAATTAAGACAGTGTGCTTATCCAGAATCGGTAAGCATATGTCAGTCATATATCAGGTTTGCCTGCCCGCAAATCCTGATCAGTCCGTGATAAAAGGTATTTTCCCTTTTATCACGGTGGAACTGCCGACTCTTGCAACGTACTCAAGATCCGGAAGTTCGCTCAGCATCGATGCCGGAAATATCTCCGTTTCATTTTCGGTAAGACTGCTGGAAATACTTGCCTTAACCTTTGTAAGTTCATCAGAACTCTGATTCTGAACATAGCTCTGGGATTTGAAAAGAATTCTGGTTTTCGGCAGGGAGTCACTGATGTATTCCCTGGTTTTCGTGTCTATGACGCGCAGTGAAATCACGTTGTTTACGTTCCCCAGAACCTGGACCGCCCTGGCCTCGCTTCCGAGACCGGACTCAAAGTCGGCAATGGTCTGTGTGGCTATCGTTACTCTGAATTTCGCACCGCGTCCTTTGTTGAGCATCTGTATCAGCTGTTCGTTGATGACTTCCGCGGTTTCATCAACGAAGAGGTTCACGTAATTAAGATCCTTCCCGAAATTGTATCTGTTACCCGCCACTGCGGTTAAGTCCGCGAGGAGCATGGAGCCTAAGGCCGCGCCCGTCTGACCGTCGGTAAGAGAGTCAAGCCCAACGTACAGAATGTGGTTCCTGCGCACTATGTCGGCAAGACTGTAGGATCTGCGGGAGAGGTCGTCGCTTTCAACCGGGGACAGCATGTTGCCAAGTTCTCCCGATGTCAGCATGTCGAGAACAGGCTTCAGGGAGGCGATCATTTTTTTGTAGTGGTCGGGATCATGCCTTGCCAGTTCATAGAGAGTTTCAATTTCCTGAGAGGCTCGTTTTTTAAAAGGCTTCATTGACCGCTGATAGAAGGCCTCATATTTGGAGAGCAGTCTTCCGGGAACCTTTGAGGTTTCCTTCATGAGAATTTTCCATTCGTCGGCAAATCGCGGATCCTTTAAAAGATGTCTGTCAAACAGAGTCTTGAAGGCCAGAAAGCAGAGTTCGACAAGTCTTGAGTTTATGTAGTATTTTATAAGCTTGAGAGTAGGTCTCTTTCCGATAATGATTAATCCTCCGACCACGGCATTGAGTGCGCTGAAGGCAAAACTCCTGAATGGATCGTTGCTGCCTCTGGCAGTCGGTACCAGAGAGCTGATGCGACCGGCTATTTCGGTGCTTCTGGTAAAATTGTGAACCGGATTGATGCCGATGCTTTCATTCGGAAATGCCGGATGAAAAAACAGCAGTTCCCGGTTGCACGCTCCTGCTGCGAGCTTAAGATGTTCGTACAGATCCCGGTCACCCTTCGGATCAATGATAATAATTCCTTCACCGCGGTAGACTGCCTGGGCGCAGAGTAGATCATAAAGTCTTGTTTTACCGGCACCGGTGGTTCCGGTGATGAGCGTGTGACCGTCAAAAAAGCTCAGAGGCAGATATACTGATTCGACTCGGCCTAAAGACTGGATGAACGCAGCCCCGCGTGAATCCGGATCCCTGTGGATCCTGCAAAAGGCGGGATCCTTTTCCATCAGGCCGTAGAGAGCCTCGGCCTGAGGCTTTTCCCAGAGAAATCCTTCACCGAGATAGAGTCTGTCGGTACAGGTTCTGTCTCTGAGATCCCGGGTTTTCATGGCAAAGAATTCTCTGCCGTTTATTCTGATTTCCTCTGCTCTGATCCTGCTGTAGTTCTGCACTCTTCGGTAAAGCAGAATCATCATGAACATCATAATCACGTATTTGGCGGGATGTGCCGTTCCTATTGACAGGACAAATACGGCAGTGGCCGCCATGCCGGTAAATACGGCGGAAAGAAGGTAATATCTTTTCATGGTTTTTTCTTATGTCAGGGTTAATTTCTGCTGATGAACGTATAATCCTCATCCTGAACAGATTCCGTTCCTGCCGTAACCGGTTAAGGTTTTATAAAATCTCAGGCAGAATACGATGGAATCCGGCCAGGAACATGACGGCGGGATACCGCTGTTTATGATCTGTACCGTTACAGTCTTCCCTTGTCCCTTGATTGGCAGAACAGCTCCTGTTTGACCAGTCTGCATTCATCTCGGGTGAAGTTCCGGTGCAGCATGTTGTAGGGCATCTTGGTGGTGTTGCTGAACGTCTTGTACGAAAAGCCAGCTGCCGATACCGCGTCAGCATAGGAGTCTTTTCTCATGGTTCTGAGAATCTCGCAGGTTGCGGAATCTGCCGACTCAAGCTTTTCTGAAAACATCTCGAAGGCATCACGTTCATCAAGTTCCGTCAGCATTTCGTTGGCAATCATCAGTTTCTTCCCGAAATTCCGCATGCATTCATTTTCCATATCACAGAGGTCGTGCTTTTTTATGAATGTTCCGGTGACTTCTCCGTGAACCGTTTCAGCCGCACGGCAGATGGAGCTTCTTATCCTGTCTCTGTTCAGGGATGCTCCGATGCCTTCCTTGGCTCCGGTATTTTTTAAAATTGCAAGGGCACGGCATACTTCATCCTCAAATTTTCTGGCAGAGAATATAATTCCCAGAAATTTAAGGCTCTGTCTGTAGAGCCTGATGGCTGTTACCGCAGCCGCGTCATTGAGTATCAGTTCGTCACCGCCGTGTCTTGAGGTAAGCATTTCGTAGATGGCGATAAAGAGTGAGAGACATCTGATGTCATGAACCGTTGCCTGTGAAGTCAGTGTTTCATTTTCCTTTCTTCTCGCGCTGTTTCTGGTTACAAACTTTTTGAGTCCGTATTTTGCAATATGATAACGGCGGTTGCGGATCATGTAGTGAAGGTAGATGTCCGGAATATCCCTGTTCACGAAATCAACCGACAGAGTAATGTTCATTCCCTCCGTTACCATTGCATGGATCCCCAGATATCTAAGAGGATTGTCATTTGGTATGCGATCCGTAATTTTCATCATTTCAGAAGTGCTGCATCTGAACAGTCTGTTGTCACAGTCCAGGTTGTTGAAGAGAAGATAAAGGTATCCCAAAGCCTTATTGGACTGCTGAAGAAGATTAAGACTTCTGAGATGACAGATTCTGCTGAGCGGAATCGGACATGCAATGAAGACAGGTACAAGCTTTGGGTTTTTAACCAGAATCCCGAACAGCGGAAACGAACAGTACAAAGGTTCCGAATTTTCTTCTGAGTTTCGGGCACAGCTTTCAAATGCTCTGCAGAGATAGGAGTTCAGAAATCGAAGATTCAGAAACTCAAGTTCATTCTCCGTCCTGCCTGAGCATGATTTGAGTTCCCTGAAGCATTCGTAAAGGAGATGTCCTTTCCTGACGGTACCGGAATTTCCGGCATCAAGGAGATTATGGAGAGCCTGATTTCCGGCTTCGGCTTTCCAGTCGGCATGTTCCTTTCCGATACAGCAGGAACCTGCATCAGAGAGAGAGGTGATCCCCTTAAGGTACTCGCTCATGAAATTGCCTGACTTAAGATGATTTATGTAGGCCAGTATTTTCCGTCTGGGATCCTCGGAGTAAATGCCTGCAGAGAGCTCCGACATACCGCCTGCAGAACGTGCAGGCACTGAAGATTTTTTTTCGAGGTCAGGTACCCCGCTGTTAAGTCTTGAGTCTATGGTGATGCGGTGGGCTTCATTATGCAGGGCATAGAGCTTCCGGATGTCGCAGAGCGGTGTGGAATCAGCACCGGTATTTTTTCCTGAAACACTGCGACTTTCTGTTTTACCGCGGAAGCATTCCCGGTTCCTGTTGGTCTTTGCAAGATCCATGACCGCCTCAATCAGAACCTCTCGCTTGTCATGAAGAATCTGCGAGGCTATGTCGCTGAAGTCCTCAATGATTTCATCCTCATCGGTACTGTCCTCATCAAGATACATTTCCACGTCTGAGGTTCTGAGATCGCTGATGTCATCAACGTCACCGTAATCGTGCGAACTGCCGGATTCTGCGTTCCCGAAACTGCGTACAGCCTTGTTTGTCACTCGTTCGTCAGCGTTAACTTCAGAAGTGTTACCCGGTCTTGCGGTGCGTCCGTCCGAATTCCTGACTGATTTTTCGTTTTTATCGTTCATTGCTTTCGATTCCCCGATTTTTTCATGTGTTAAACAGTACCTGACTTAACAGGTGTGCGTGTAAGGTATGACACCTGATAAACGTGAGCAGAGCTTCAGACATATGTACGGAATCAGCAGGGCTGAAACAGACATACGGCATCAGACAGGAAAACGGATACGACGGAATGATGAGACGGGAATAACCGGTAATGATCGGACGGAAGGGCTGTTCCCCGCTAACGGCAGGGAAAAAATAAATGAACGGCACTGTAGTGAAGTCTCTGAAGTCTGATGAACTGATTGTTCATCCGGGAGACTTCCGGCAATAATCTGACGGGGGCGAATTAAAGCACAACAGTTCAAAAACATCCATAATTTTTTTTGAATCGCGGTTTTATTGATTATTATTTAAGCAATCAGAACGTAATATATCAGCTATAAAAACTATGAATAAGGATATATTTTATCGACACGGTGCGAATACCAGGGGCGTTTTCTGAAAACGGCCCTGAATTTCAAAATCGATTGATTCATGGGATTGCTTCGCCGATTCGAAAAGTAACAGAAACGCGAATAGTGATTTTGAAAAAATGAACTGCTGTACAAAATATCCTCAGAAATCAAAAAAATTCCCAATAATTTAGCGCTTGAAACAAAAAATATGATTGTGTAAATTTATGTGCGTCAGGTCACAAAAAATAAACGTGTAACCAGCCAGACAGTCGGAAGAAAATGACTGACGGAAAATGCACACGGGATAAATACAGCATAACGAAAGGACCGGACGGCATTGTTTTAAGGCAATATCTGACAGTATTGCATGTCTTCAGCATCGATAATCATAACCGACAGCAGACAGCGTTACAGGCAGTCTGTAATCAGGGACTCATGGATTGATAATGTCATGTCTCAACGGCATGGCCATGGACAGACGCATAAATATAACAACAATAATCAGCTTTTTAGAATCATCACTGAAATTTGAAAAATAAACTTTTACTGGCTACTTGATAAAACGGGATCGTAAACATGAGTATTGATAAAAGTTTATCAGATATTGAATCCATACAGGCTGCTCCGGGAGAAGACGGCATCCTCAGAGACGGAGATGACGGGAATATTAATTCCGCAGCCGGACTGTTTTCCGAAATCCTTCCTGAAAATTTCTCGGATACCGTGTTAAGCGAGAATTACGGCGAGGTTTCGGCTCTCTCCAAAATCATAACCGATGAACCCGGACTCATGCTTCTTGCCGCCAGGGAATCCATTCTGAGCGATATTGAAAAGCGTGTGTTCGACAGCGTCAGGAATGAAAACGGCTGCGAATGTCAGTGCAACTTCAAAGGACCTGAAAATACCGCAAAAGGTTCATCCGAGAATAAGGCGTGGGAACCGGAGGATTCAGACAGAGTGAAGAGTGACGGCAGTGATTCACTTAACGCTTTTTGTCACGATGAAAGGACAGATGAATGCGGTACTTCATATGACGGGTTATACAGTGAAGACTGTTCGTTATATGAAGCCGAAACGGAAATTTCAACTAGCGACATTCTGAAGCTTCCGGCTGACGCATCCTTATCTGATGAGGGGGTGGAAAATTTCAGAAGCAGTGATGTATTCGTTCTCTTCAGAGAAGCTGAAAAAGCATCCCTTGCGGAGAAGAGTTCCGCGGCAGACGGCTCGGTCTGGTGCGAATTAAGTACATCCGTTTTCAGCAAGAATACAAAGAAGAAAAATTATTCTGACTATAACCGCACACTGCAGAAGGTCCTTAATTCCCTCATTGCAAACGGAAGGGGAAGAGGCACGGATTCGGTTTCAGCAAGGGACGGGAAAAAGCATTCGGTATCTCAGCATGATTTAATAAAACTTGATTCATCAACTCTTTCCATTATCAGGGAATACCTCATGGCTGACGGTCTTTCAGTGTCAGCCTACAGAGGCATAAAGTTTGTTCTTGACTGCATGTCCGTGTCAGCATGCGAAGAGAAAAATGATTCACCTGCAGGAGACATCTTTTACAGAAGCAGGGATCCGTTTCTTGCCATAAAGCTTGATGAATACCTGACTCATGCTTTTGCCGAAGATTTCTGCAGTGATGGTTCTTCTGATGCTCCGGACGGCAGTCGGTCTGACTCTCACACCGAGAACGGAACAGGGGAGCCGGGCAGATGCATCCTCAACAGAATCTATCATCACGTATTCAGGGACAGGGTGATAAAGCCCAGGAATCTACCTGAAAGCGCAGACGTGGAATTCATCAACGGATATACGACGGAGATTGTTCTTGCCAGAGTCGTGTTTGCGGTTATGTCGGCAGCGGAAAGAGCAGGAATGGACACCGTGGAGTATCTGGATTTCATCGGTACGTCCGTAAAGGATTACGAAAAGCTTAAGACTGAATCTCTTGTCGTATCGGATTCAGGTTCAGAGACGGATGTTTCAAGGGTAAGAACTCTGGAAAATCTGCTTAAGACCGATATTACCGGAATGACGTCATATATGAAGCTTAATGCCTCCGCACCGGAAAATCTTCTCAGGCTCAGGATTATGGATCGACTGGTTGATACGGAAATCTCCGGCAGAAAGTATGACGGCGCCATGTATGAAATGGCGGGGAATCTGCAGAAGAAGGGACTTCCGGTTCTGTGGGCCATCAAGCTGCTTCTAAATTCTCAGACGGGCGATATAAAGAACAAGACCAGAACACTCAAGAACAATCTGTGCCTTCTTTTCGACGACGGCAAGTTCCGTGACATGACCGGAATACGCCGCCGGAGTAACGAAACCCGGCAGTCGGGGAATTCATCTCAGAAAGGCAGAATATTCACCAACAGAAAGGCTTTAACCGTAAGACAGGAGAGAAGATTCAGTCAGCTTGTCGAAACCTCGACTCTTATCATGGCGGTGTCTCTCTTTGCCTTTTCTGAATTCGAGCTGCTCTTTAATGACAGAAGCACATTAAGATATCTCATGAATGCCATTCGTGACTTCAGGAACATTAAAGGCGTAAACTCCCCGGATGATTCGGAAAATCACGCCAGAAAATATTCAGTAAAGCTTCGTGTTGCAGAGACATCGGAACTCAGTGAAAAAATCAGAGGTCTTGCTCTGAGGATTGTTTCCGCTCCGCGCATCGAACTTCTGTATCTTGCGGTATTTACCGCCATGACCATGACGGAACCGGAGGAGTGCTACGTGGAACTTCTGGCAAAGGAGTTTGACCGGATTATCGGTGAACTTACTTCCGGAAGGAGCATGCTGGTGATGCAGTGGAGATTTGCAGGAGCGTAGTCCGAAATTCGCGCAGTCATTGTCAGTAAACACCCGGAACCCTGTGTGATTTTTAATGAAACACCTTGAAAAAGATCGTTTTGGTTAAATTTCTGTAAAAAATATGTAATCAGATTTATATGTTCATCAGACAGAGATTTATACTTAAATAACGTACTTTTTTATAAGTTTTATTATATAAATCAATCATAACAGCAAAGGTGTTGTGCAAATGCATCATAACAGGATAAATCAGATTTCCAGAGCGGTTCTCACGGCGTGTCTGCCTGTTGTCTCAATGGCAATCTTTAATGTGGCCGGGGCTCAGAACTACGAGGAAGAAATGGTTATACTGCACCCGTTTCAGTGGTCGTATAACAGTATTGCAAAGGAATGTACGGAATATCTGGGCCCAGCCGGGTTTGACGGCGTGCAGATTTCCCAGCCTGCCGAACATATCTCCAAAAAGGGCGTCTGGTGGGCGGTTTACCAGCCGGTGAATTTCAAGAACTTCACTACCATGACCGGTAATGAAAAGGAACTCAGAGCCATGATCAGAACCTGTAATGATGCAGGCGTGAAGGTCTTTGCCGATGCGGTGTTCAACCAGCGTGCCGGAGGTTCCGGTACCGGACTCGGCGGTTCTTCCTATCAGAAGCGTACCAGATATGCCGACGGTTTCACTTCGGATGACTTCCATCCGGGGTGCAGGCTTTATGACTACTCCAGTGCAGATAACGTGCGTCTGTGCGACCTGAACGGCATGCCGGACATCAAAACCGACAGCAGCAGTACTCAGGAAAAAATCGCCGACTATCTGGCCACTCTGATGAACATGGGCGTACACGGCTTCCGTATAGATGCCGCCAAGCACATGAAGTACACCGATATTGATTCCATCATCAGGAAGACTGCCAAAAAGACCGGCAGAAGACCTCCGATTTATATGGAGGTTATCGAAGGCAGCAACGAAGCTGCGGATATCTATCCTGACAAATACACCTATATTGAAAATTCGGTGGTAACCGATTTTTCATATGTCCAGAACATAAAGAATGTTTTTGACAGCCGTAAGTTCGGTGATGCGCTGAAGCTTAAGGCAAAGTACAGGGGGAATTCTGAAGTGTTTGTAAACAATCATGATGATGAATACAAGCGCTGTTCCGCAGGTTCCTGCTCAATGTCCACCCAGAACAATCCATACTATCATCTGGCTCAGTCCTGGATGGCGGTATGGCCGGAAGGAACCGTAAGACAGATTTATTCCGGATATTCATTCTCATCTCACGATCCGGCAGGTCCGGTTTCCGCTTCACGCTGTACCGGCGGATGGCTGTGTCAGCATCGTGAACCGATTGTTCTTAACGCTCCGCGCTTTGCAAGAGCCACCCGTGGCAAAAAGGTTACAACCAAGGGATATGACAGTGGTATTCTGTGGTTCAACCGCGGCAGTAAGGGCTTCTATGCCATGAATCCTACCGGCAGTGATGTTAAGCATACCTTCACCGTGGAAATGCCTGACGGAGACTACTGCGATATTCTCGGAGCAAAGGATCCTGACAGGGATCCATGCGGAAAGGAAGTAAAGGTCAGGAACGGCAGGGTTACCCTGACTATCCCGGCAAAGAGCGCCATGGCAATCTGTACCGATGAAAACTGGTGCGGCAGGCGCAAGGACCCGTGTGAGACTGATCCATACGGCGCAGCCTGTCTCTGTAAGGATCAGACCGTTGATAAGAACGGTGTCTGCGAATCATTCTGTTCGGCAAATCCTTCAGATGAAAAGTGCTTTTGTCTCCTTAATCCTGATAATGAGGAATGCGTGAATCCGATAGAGAAGACCAAGGGAATTCTCTGCTACACCGGTACCAGCAATTCCTGGAAATTCGAGGAAATGGCGTACAGCAAGAGGACGGGACTCTGGACCACCGAGGTTACTCTTTCTGAAGACAGCGGTCAGAGCTTCAAGATTGTTGACGGCTGTGACTGGTCTGCCGGTGTCATTTACGGCAAGTCCAGTACTTCCGGCAAACTGAAGGTGAACGATTCTAAGGAAGGCAATGTTCCGATTGATCTCAGACAGGGCGTATATGAGCTCAGTATCAGGGATGCCGATATGACATATGAGTTCAAGGATGTAACTCCTGTTCCTGAACCTCCTGTACCTCTTGCGGCTGATTTCACCTGTACCGTTTCCGGTTCTACCGTGGAATTCCATAACAAAACAGCTTTTAATCCGGAGGACGACATTACGTACTTATGGAATTTCGGCAATGGGGAAACTTCATCTGTGGAAGAGCCTGTTGTAGTTTATGATTCCCTGGGCAAACACCTTGTTTCACTTCTTGCATCAAGTCGCATTTCCGAAGAAAGCAGCAGGGTGACAAGATATGTTGAAATCACCGAGCTTACCGAGAATCCGAAAGGTGAGACCTTGTGTTATTCCGGTACTGATACTGACTGGAAGATGGAGCCGATGATCTACAATTCCGCCGTAGGCTACTGGATGAGAAAGGTTGAACTGGACGGATCAGGCAGTCAGAGATTCAGAATTATCAGCGGCTGCTCCTGGAATGAAGGTAATGTTC
The DNA here is from genome assembly GCF_000701925.1 of Ruminobacter sp. RM87. NCBI lineage: Bacteria > Pseudomonadati > Pseudomonadota > Gammaproteobacteria > Aeromonadales > Succinivibrionaceae > Ruminobacter > Ruminobacter sp. RM87. The sequence goes on from NZ_JNKD01000032.1 coordinate 18,758, forward strand.
TCGGCGGTAACGGAACATCAGGAGTTCTGATTAAGAGTGACAGTTTTGCTCATGATGTGGTACACGATCCTGAGCTGAATGGTACCTACAGACTTCTGGTAAAGGATAATGCTCTCGAATACAGATACAACAGATATCCGGACAGATAATCCCGCCTTAAGAAAATCAGCCATCAGGTTCTGCTGATGACTGATTGAAAATGAAAAAGAGGAATGAGCGTGAAGTTCAACCATGAATTGAACAGAAAAGGCTTTAAGGTTTCTCGTAAACGTCTTGTTTCGATAATGAGAAAAAACGGCTTCTACCATAAACACCACCGTAAGTACGTCGTTACCACGGACAGTAATCATAACCTTGCCAGGGCAGAAAATCTGGTAAACAGGGAATTCAACTCATTCAAAGTAAACGAAGCATGGTGCGGTGATATTACATACATACCTACGGATGAAGGCTGGCTTTATCTGGCCTCAGTCGTAGATTTATGTTCCCGCTGTCTTGTCGGCTATAAGTTTGGGGCAACCATGGATACCGACTTGATTTGTGGTGCCTTATTGATGGCCATAAAGGAAGAAAATCAGACTGTAGGCACGATTTTTCATTCTGACCAGGGTTCTCAATATTGCTCTTACCAATTTCAGGAACTTCTGAAATCCAAGGGCTTCAGATGTTCAATGAGCAGAAGAGGCCAATGTTGGGATAATGCGGTAGCAGAATCATTCTGGGCAACATTAAAGCGGGAGTGTTTACCTGTAAACAGAAAATTCTCGTCACGAAGTGAAGGAATAAAGAAGATAATCAACTGGATTTCGTATTATAATGGCTTCAGACCGCATTCATCATTGGGGATGCTGTCACTTTATCAATACAGAAACAGAGTTTTATATTGATTTTAGGCTACTTCTTAGGGGGATAAATTATTCCGTTATCTAACATCTGTTCCAAACGACATGCTTATAAAATACTAATGCACAATTGCTAAATTTGAGAGTGATATGAGAAGAGACATACCAGATGTTGTTTTAAAGGATATTACTATGTTTGCTGAAAGAAATTCAGTAAATAAGGTTATTCTTTTTGGCTCTCGTGCCAGGGGATCAAATACTGAAAGAAGCGATATCGATCTTGCTGTTTATGGCGGCGACTTTGATTCGTTTTATTGGAATATCCATGATAGCGTTAATTCGCTATTATCTTTTGACATCATTGATGCCGATAAAAACATTTCTGAGAAATTAAAAATGGAGATTGAAAGGGACGGTATAGTAATTTATGAAAAAGTTTGAAAATTTCTCCAATTGCTTAAAAGTGTTGAAAAAGGCTGATTTTGAGCAGGCCTCAGAAAGCGAAATATACAGAACCGGAGTAATAGCTCAGTTCAACCTAACATTTGAACTTTCCTGGAAAGCCATCCAGGAAGTATTGAGAATTCATGGCGTTGAAGGGGCTGATGTTGGTTCTCCTCGGGAGATTCTCCAGCTTGCCTATAAGGTTGGTTTTATTTCTGATTCTGCCACGTGGCTACTGATGCTAAAAAAGAGAAATCTCTCTGTTCATGTATATAATGAAGAAGAGGCTGATGAGCTCGTGTCACTGATACGTGATAGTTTCATTTCGACATTTACGGTTCTCGAAGAAACGTTGAAGGCCAAAATCGAAAATACAGATAATGAACTTTAAGTCTACTACCCGCAATACACGCATTCCGAACCGGCAAAGACCATGCATAGGCTTTGACCGGTTTGTCCTTGAATTCCAAAAAGGGAGGTGTAGACCTGTTCCATTTTCCCTGCCAAGGAGAAGCCAATTTGCGAGAGGTGAACCATCACTTGGAGGCGGATATTTCGCATATCAACTATTGCCGTACTTTTCAATTATCCGAATAACCCTAATGCGATAATTGATTTATGTGTAGTAAGTAGTATGGTTTTATGATGCTTTTCACATTAGTGAACCCAAAGAAGGCTCTATACTGTACATAACTCCTTACAAATCAACGTATTATGCACATTTTTACCTCGTATTAAAGACGGCGTGATACTAGAAAAGGTCGAGTGCTCCAAGGGCGTAGAACTTCATCTGCGGATTGTTTTCAGCCTCCACAAGAACGCCCAGACCATGTTTGTAGTCCACGATGTGCAGTGTTCCGTCAGATACGATGATGCAGTCGGCTGTACCGAATCCCTCGGGCACCCATTGCGAGAAATCAACTCGCTGCTCAATGAGTACCTTCGGATCTGAACAGGTCTGCTTTGCCCTTTCAACGAGCGACAGCACGTGGGTGGCATAGCCGTTGGCGCAGTCATCCATTTCTTCGCTGTATCTGGTGAGGTTTGGTGTTGGATCATCCGCTTCCATTCCTAGCGCGGTTTTCAGCTTGAATTCGCAGAGCTCATGAGCTTCAGTTCCTTCAGCAGCATACTCGCTGCCGCCGTCTCCAGGAAACTGCTCACAGAGACGGACAGAAGGCGGACACATCAGCCAGCGGTGCGATGCCGATGCAGATAAGATTGCGTGTGAGTCAGGCATTCTTGAGTACCTCCGCATCTTTCAGCAGTGCTGCATAGTCATTCGGATCAATGGCAGAGAGCTTTGATGCTCCGTACTTTTCGAGCAGAGACTTCACACCTTCGCGGTTACCGCTTCTTGCTATGTCAGAAAGAACACCGCGTACATCCTCCAGGGTAAACTCAGGTTCTACTGTTGCGGTGGTGGAGGTAGTAACCTCTGGGGTTGATGGCTGAGACTCATTACCGGGAACAGATTGTTCTGATGTCCCCAAGCTCTGAAGCAGAGCAGACAGTTCATTCACAGCTTCACCGATTAGTTCAGCTGCGTTCTTAAGCTTTGTAATTGTTGGTTCGATTGTCATAAAAAACTCCATTAGATTTAAGTGTGGCAAGGGTTTTTGCCATTCGTGCGGATACTCGTGAGATTGCGGTAAGTACCGTAATCAGTTCACGATCCCTCCGTTTTGGGGAACGATAAGCCTTTCTCATGTTTAACCTCCTTAATTTGGGTGGCCTATACTTATCTAATGGGCGATAAAGGTTGAATTTGACGAAACATAACTACACAATTTTCAGAAATATGTCCGACTGCTCAAAAAACAATCGGACAGCGGGTGTGGACGCCCCTGAAGTTCAATTATTAGAATACTTCCGGGAACTCTTTCTTTAGGATTTTACGGACCTTGTTCAGCCTTGAGCGGAACGTGGTACGACAAAAACCTATGCGTTCGGCAATCTCGGTATCAGTCAATTCATCATCACGAAGTTTTCCAATCTTCAAGGCCTCCGGCATTAGTTCTTGCAGTCGTTTCAATAGATGATTGAGTTCATCTGCATCACATAAAAGCTCCTCCATAAGTTCAGAACCATCCACGACAACGTCCAGAAGTTCCATTTCGTCTTCTGATGAACAGTCAGTGACAGGTTCATCAAGAGATACAGTTTCTGGAAGATTCTGATGAATGCAGTCGGCACAGACCGTATCGCACTGCCACCACTTAGCTCTAGGGCATTTGCAAAGGCCATGAGCCTGCATTCGTTTACGATGGTTGCTACAATATTTCATATACTCGGCATAAGTTTCATTTGGAACCTCAATCCATTTGTTACTTGGCTTATCAAAGATTTTTGCCATTGCGGCTTCTCCTGTTCGGAAAAACCGAAGCGGAGAAAACCGTTATGGCTGAATTGTCTCGTGTACATATAAGGTCACCTCGCGGGATAGTCCCCGTTTCGGAAGTGACCAGTGGTGCATGACACCGGACTGTTAATGAAAATTCGCCTGTTTCAGCCATGCACTCATCAATTTGCAACTTGATGGGCTTACGCAGGCGAGTGTTAAACTGCTAATCCTTCTATAAATAGCCATGGGGATTAGTGAAATCTGACGTTTTGGAGGAGTTGTTCCTCCTATTCGGTCAGGATTTATACAAAAAAAGCAGGCATCGATAAGGGGGGCTGCTTGGATAACGCACTTTTGAAAATGTGATCTATTTAACAATTAATGCGAGCGGCTGATTGTACACGTTTATTGAAAGTCCGTGTGAAAATAAAACGCCTTTTGGGGCTTAGTGACGATTAATTGATAATGTCTAGTATATTTATTATTCGTTTAAGGTGAAATGTGTAAGTTTTTGATGAAAAAGTGGGCAAAATGTGATCTTTAAAGGATTTTTTGTGCTTCGAATATAAAATGTGTTTTTGGTTATTGACAACCAAAATAACCAGTGATAGACTTTATTACAGTTGTTGATTTGGTTATGAATAACCATAAATAGAGGTAATTATGTTATACAGAAAAGAAAACTTAAATATTGAGTCTAAGGCAGTAAGTGAAATCACTTCTAATATTATTAGTTTTATCAGAGGAAGGGGCGTAGTTGAACCTCAGTTGTGCTTTGTTCTTGTTTATGCAGCACACCTGGCTTTGACAAATAATGTTAACGATGCTGATGATTTACTTTCTTTTATCGAAGAAAATGTTTCTGAGCAGAGAGCAATGTTTGTCAAAGAGTTTGCAAGAGATAATATTAAAATAGCTATTCAAATTTCAGAGTCTTTTTCAGATGAAGATCTCCTTGCGTACATGTTTGTATTTCCAAGAGAATCAGCAGGAAGAGTAAGTGCTGAATGTGGTACACCTGAATCGATTTCAAAGTTAGCAATTAGGATTTTAAATATTAGAGAAAATGAAAATATAGCTGATTTTGGAAGTGGTGTTGGAGATTTCATTACATCGATTTCTGAAAATAATGATAAAAGTAATGTATATGGAATTGAGATAAATACTTATTCCTGTGAAATTTCAAAAATAAGAGCAGAATTGTTTGCTGCCAATAATGTTGAGGTGGAACTTGGAGATATGTTCGCCGTCGCAGATGATAGGAAGTTTGATAAAATTTTTTCAAACTATCCGTTTGGGATGCGACTAATTAATCTTAATGCATCTACAGGATACGTTGATTCTCTTCTTAAGAGAATGCCGGAAATAAAGAGAGCAACGTCTGCAGATTGGATTTTTAATTCATTGCTCCTTGATCATCTTGAAGATGATGGTAAGGCCGTTGCAATAATGACAAATGGCAGTACATGGAATAGCATTGATCAGAAAATACGAGAGTATTTTGTACGGAATGGGTTGATCGAGGCTGTTATAGCATTACCTTCCAAATTGTTTGAATTCACTAATATTTCTACAACTATGATTGTGTTTAGTAGAAATAACAAGAGCGTAAGATTGATCGATTCTACCGCTATTTGTGAACAGGGTAGAAGACAAAATATTATAACGGATACTAATATTGATCAGATTATCCGCTTGCTCAATGAAGATGGGGAACAAGCTATTACTGTTGATTTCAAGACACTTCAGCAAAATGAATTCGTGTTGAATCCTTCAAGATATTTGGAATATACAGTGGAAATCGAAGATGGGGTTGAGTTTGGTAGTTTAATTAAAAGTATCACTCGTGGGGCTCAATTAAAGGCTAGTGAACTTGATGATATGGTTTCTGAAGATCCTACTGACATCCAATATTTAATGCTGGCGAATATTCAGAATGGAATGATCTCTGAAGATTTACCTTATTTAAAAGAACTTGATCCCAAGTTAGCTAAGTATTTAATAGGGAATAAGAATCTTCTTCTTTCAAAGAATGGAGCACCTTTTAAAGTTGCGGTTGCAGAGATAGAAGAAGATATAAAAATACTTGGAAATGGTAATCTGTTTATCATTGCTTTGGATGAAGAAAAGGTTAATCCATTTTATTTAAAAGCATTCTTTGATAGTGAAGTTGGTTTTGCCTCACTTAAGAAAATTGTTGTAGGCACAACAATCCCGAACATCTCTTTAGAATCGCTCAAGAAACTCATAGTTCCTTTGCCACCAATGGAAAAGCAAAATGAGATTGCTGATTTGTATCAGGCAAAGCAGGATGAAATAAAGGTTTTACAGCTAAAACTTAAAAAGGCTCATAATGCTTTAAGAGCAATCTTCGGGGAGGTGAAGTGATATGTTGTCGATTGAAGAATTATCCGAACTTGAAGATGCTATCATGGATGTTTTGCCTAGTAAAATAACAGAAATACTTTCAAAGGCAAATAGAAGTGGAGATCTTAATGATCTTCTGCACCTGCTTGGTTTATCAGATTTGCTTGGCAGTGAGAATAAGTTTGAAACATATAAGAACGGGAAAATAGTAGTCGTAGGTGGAACTGAAACGAAAGAAGAAATTCTTGTTTCAATAGGAAAGCAGCTCGGAATTGATAAAAATCGCTTTGAGTTTTGTTTGGATTATGAAAGCGTTCAAAAGTTTGATTTTAATAAAATGCAGTACGCTCCACAGTATCGAGTCATATTATTTGGACCGACTCCTCACAGTGGTCATGGTAAAGGCGATAGTAGGAGTATTATTGCAGAAATCGCAAAAAAGGATGGCTACCCTAGAGTTGAAAGACTTATGAGTGGGCAAGAACTAAAAATAACAAAAACCAATTTTAGGGAAAAACTTAATCAATTATTAGAAGAAGGATATATATAAGCATACTTTGTTTGCAATACATAAGTACTTGTTTTTGTATATATGTCACTTTGGCTTATTCAGGGCACATAGACATCAATTGTGAATAAAGTTTGATACTTATTCGGAATAGGTCGTTAAATATTTAGAAAAAAGACGGCCTAGCCGAGCTTAATAAGAAAATATTTGATGTTTACGACAAAAGTTGAATAAAAATTATTCGGTTATGCAAAACTTATCGTTTTTGTGTAGTCACATTAAGAATTTTGTAATCTAACTGTGGTAGTATGCTGTTTTAACCGATTTGTAACGCATAGGCGATAATATTATGTCTTGATTATGGCCAAAAGAAAACGTTTTAAAGAATCAACAATAGAATAAGCATGGGTGTATGCTATCATTTGGAGGAAGATTGATATGGCAGATAAAACAAATGCCAACATCGGATTTGAAAAACAACTGTGGGATGCGGCCTGTGTTTTGTGGGGGCATATTCCTGCTGCTGAATACAGAAAAGTTATTATCGGACTTATTTTTCTACGATATATTTCCGCCGCATTTGATAAAAGGTATCAAGAGCTTGTTTCTGAAGGCGATGGCTTTGAGGATGATCGCGACGCTTATACAATGGAGAATGTCTTCTTTGTGCCTGAAGAGGCAAGATGGGACACTATTGCATCTGCAGCCCATACACCAGAAATTGGAACAGTCATTGATGTGGCAATGAGAGCCATTGAATCTGAGAACAAGACACTGAAGAATGTTCTGCCGAAAAATTATGCCAATCCAGATCTTGACAAGAGAGTACTTGGTGATGTTGTAGACATTTTTACGAATAATATAGACATGAGCAACACTGAAGAAAGCGAAGATCTTCTTGGACGTACATATGAATACTGCATCGCTCAGTTTGCTGCGAAAGAAGGGGTTAGTGGCGGTGAATTCTACACTCCATCCAGTGTGGTAAAGACTCTAGTCTCAATTTTACGTCCATTTGATAACTGTCGCGTGTATGATTGCTGTTGTGGTTCAGGTGGAATGTTTGTACAAAGTGCAAAGTTCATTCAGGCTCATTCAAGTAAAAGAGGTACTATTTCTGTTTACGGACAGGAAGCCCAAGCTGATACGTGGAAGATGGCCAAAATGAATATGGCGATCCGAGGAATTGATGCGGATTTTGGCCCTTATCATGCGGATACTTTTACTAAAGATTTGCACCCAACTTTAAAGGCGGATTTTATACTAGCTAATCCACCTTTTAACTACCATCCTTGGAATCAGGAAAAACTGCTAGAGGATGTTCGCTGGAAATATGGTGTACCGCCTGCAGGTAATGCAAACTACGCGTGGATTCAACATATGATCCATCATCTTGCGCCAAATGGAAAAATTGGTCTCGTGCTTGCGAATGGAGCTCTTTCAACCCAGTCTGGAGGGGAAGGTGAAATTCGTAAAAAGATTATAGAGGACGATTTGGTCGAAGGCATTATTGCTATGCCAACACAGCTTTTTTATAGTGTACAGATTCCTGTAACTTTGTGGTTTATTACAAAGAATAAGAAACAAAAGGGAAAAACTCTCTTTATCGATGCTCGTAAGATGGGGCATATGGTAGACCGTAAACATAGAGATTTATCTGCCGAAGATATCCAAAAATTGGCGGATACATTTGAAGCCTTCCAAAATAAAACTCTTGATGATGTGAAAGGATTCTGTTTTGTTGCAACTCTTCAAGATATTGCTAAACAGGATTATATTCTAACGCCAGGACGTTATGTTGGCATTGAGGAACAGGAAGATGAAGGGGAATCATTTGATGAAAAAATGACAAGACTAACATCTGAATTATCTGAAATGTTTGACAAATCGCATGAACTTGAAGCGGAAATTAGAAGAAAACTGGGGGCAATCGGATATGAAATATAAGGACGCTCCTTTTGGAAAAGTACCAGAGGTTTGGAAGATTAGGCCTATATCAGCTGTAACAGAGCTGGTAACTGATTATGTTGCAAATGGTAGTTTCGCTTCTCTTGCAGCAAATGTTACGTACAAAGATACTGAAGATGAGGCTGTGTTAATTAGACTTGCTGATTACAATAATGATTTCAAAGGAAATTTTGTTTTTATCGACAAGCATGCGTATGAATTTCTTGGAAAAAGTAAGCTATATGGTAACGAGATTATCATCTCAAATGTAGGTGCTAATGTTGGAACTGTATTCCGCTGTCCTCACTTGCCGTACAAGATGAGTTTAGCGCCTAACGCAATAATGGTTAAATTCAAAGAAAGTGATGATTTTTATTATTTTTGGTTGAGAAGTCTCGCAGGGCAACATATGCTCCGTTCAATAGTTACGGGGAGTGCACAACCAAAGTTTAATAAAACTAATTTTAGAGATATGCTCGTACCGGTTCCACCAAGAGACCATCAAGACAAGATAGTGTCGATATTACAACCATTGGAGAATAAAATAGAAAACAACAAGAGAATAAATGATAATTTAGCGGCTTAAAGCTCAATGTCTGATACATCCAATTCTCCAGACATAAGTTTAGGTAACAAAATATCTCGTAGAATTGATAATTTTGCGTTTTCAATTTTATTTTGTTCTATTATTGAAAACATCGGGGAGACGGTATTATGGAAATCATCCAAGAGTTCATTTGGTGGTAATAAAACAGAAGTATTCTTAAAATCTGTTTTATTAAATTTTGGTTGGGCTGAACCACCTTTTATGCCTTGGATTATTGCTTGCCCATAGTGGTACTTAAACCATATATACAGGTAATAGCGGAGATAATCCTTTTTTGGTCTCAACATGATGATGTTGTTTCCCAATGTCATTGGCTTGTCGAGTTTAGGGCAAAGGAAAACGCTACCCACATCACCTACGTTTGAGATGATGATTTCGCCTCCAAACAAAGTAGATTTAGAAAGAAATTCGTAAGAATGCTGATCAACATATACTCCGAATGAGTTTGATTTAAGATCAGTATTCCTCACAAAGTACGCATAATTAGGTTCTTGGTATAACTTTACATTCTGTTTGAGAGATGCAAAGCTTCCATTTGCTACGTAATCGGTAACTAACATCGGCAAGCTACCAATTTTTACGATAGAAAAATCAGAAGGTATTTTGCCAAACTCGGAGCTTACAAAATTGATGTTTTGAGATCGATTGAATGCGTTAAACCAAGAACGATAAATTAGGACCGCTTGCTCTTCTAAATTATCATTTATATTAGAAGCCACCTGATTTGGGAGCTTAATTGATAATGTAAGTACAGTTCTTCTATAAAGAAGCATTATAGGAGAACGAATATGAAAGAAAACTTAATATTAGATGTTATGCAGGCTATGTTGAAGCATCTAGATAATGCCAAGTTGGCGCAACTTAAACAGGTTTTAGAGCAGACACTTACTGCATACGATGTGTGTAGGAACGATGGTTCTGTGAAAAAAGGTGATGACGAGGATTTAATCGAAAAGTTTATTTCGGCTAAGCGTATTGAAGGCTGTTCTGAAAAGACATTGAAGTATTATCGAGTAACGATTGATACATTAGTTTCTAATGTTGGTAAAAACGTGAAATATATCATTACCGAAGATTTGCGTAAATATTTGACAGTATACCAGAATACGCATCAATCTAGCCGGGTAACGATTGATAACATTCGGAGGATACTATCTAGCTTTTTTTCGTGGTTGGAGGATGAGGATTATATCATAAAAAGTCCAGTACGTCGTATTCACAAGGTTAAGACGATAAAGAATTTGAAAGACACATTTTCGGATGAGGATCTTGAGAAGATGCGGGATGGATCCAATGAATTAAGGGATCTTGCAATGATTGATTTACTTGCGTCGACTGGTATGCGTGTTGGTGAAATGGTGTTGTTGAACAAAGATGACATTAATTTTTCAGAAAGAGAGTGTGTTGTACTTGGAAAAGGTGCAAAGGAAAGAATTGTATATTTTGATGCTAAAGCTAAGTTGCACTTGCAACGGTACTTGAATTCAAGAACTGACGATAACCAGGCTCTTTTTGTAACGCTTCGAGCACCATATGAACGAATTACAATTGGTGGGGTGGAACATAGGTTTAGGGAGATTGGTAACCGGTTGAATATATATAAAGTTCATCCGCATAAGTTTAGAAGAACATTGGCCACTGTTGCCATTGATAAGGGAATGCCTATAGAGCAGTTGCAACAATTGCTAGGGCATCAAAGAATAGATACGACGTTGCACTACGCAATGGTTAAACAGAGCAATGTTAAGGCTGCTCATAGAAAGTATATCGGGTAGGAATCATCGATGAGTTTATGGAAGAAAATTAGATTAGGCAATGCGTGTACCACAAATGCTCATACCTATTCACCAAAAGAAAATTGGTCATATGTTAATTATCTAGATACTGGAAATATTGTTGATAACAAGATAGATTCAATTCAATATATCGATATTGAAAAAGACAAACTGCCAAGTCGAGCACGTAGAAAAGTTCAGAAAGATAGTATTATTTATTCTACAGTACGTCCAAACCAGAGACACTTTGGGATTATTAAAGAACAACCTAATAATTTTCTCGTATCAACTGGTTTTACTGTTATTGATGTGAATACTAATATTCTTGATGCTGATTTTCTTTATTACCGGTTAATCCAGAATGATTTAGTGGAAACCTTGCATTCTATTGCAGAGCAAAGTACATCAGCTTATCCCTCAATAAAGGCGAGTGACATAGAAAATCTAGAAATAGAAGTTCCAAATATAGAGATTCAGGTGGCTATTGGCAGTTTCTTGAGGAATTTGGATGAAAAAATTAGGTGTAATGAGGGGATAAATGATAATTTACAGCAGCAAGCACTGTCTATATTCCAAGAATGGTTTATAGATAATCCCGATAAAACAAACTGGCACCAAGGTACTTTTTCTGAGTTGGTTCAGTCCACCCTAAATGGCGATTGGGGAAAAGAATCTCCATCCGGGAATAATATACAAAAGGTATATTGCATTAGAGGCGCAGATATACCTGATGTGCGTGCTGGAAGTAAGGGAAAAATGCCAATCAGATACATTCTTCCTAAAAACTACGCAAGTAAGATGCTTACTGACGGAGATATCGTAATAGAAATCTCTGGTGGTAGTCCGACCCAATCAACAGGTAGATGCGTTGCCGTTACACAATCTCTTCTTGAACGCTATGATAGCGGCATGGTTTGCACTAATTTTTGTAAAGCGATCAAGCCAAAATCAAACTACAGCATGTTTATTTATTATTACTGGCAATACCTCTATGATAAAAAAGTTTTCTTTGCTTATGAAAATGGTACAACAGGTATAAAAAATCTTGATTTTTCAGGTTTCCTTGATACAGAAACCATTATCATTCCACCAGAAGAATTGGTAAGTAAGTTCAATAATTACTGTAAAGCCGTTTTTGATCAAGTATTTGCAAATGGAAAAGAAAGCGAAAAACTTGCAGAAATACGAGACTATTTACTACCACGACTAATGTCTGGTGAACTTGATGTATCAAATATTGTACTTTAAGCCGCTAAATTATCATTTAAATTAGAGCAACAAACGTAAAGAGCGAGGAGTCTCGTTCGAAAAGGTGTATAAAAAGGGAGAGATAGTTATGTCAGGGTTTTATACGGAAGCTGATTATGAGAATTCTATCGTAGAACTATTTCGGGAAATGGGATACCGCCATGCATATGGTCCTGACATAGAAAGGAATTTTAATACCCCTTTGTATGAAGATGAATTAATAGATTCTTTGCATCGGCTGAACCCTTCTTTGCCAGAGGATGCAATTAATGATGCTCTGTTTAAATTAAAGAATTTTGAAAATGCAGAGTTGGTTCAGAAGAATGCTGTCTTTATGGATTATATCCAGCATGGAGTGGAGGTTCGATATTTAGTCAAAGGGGATGAACAATCCGGTATTGTATACATTGTAGATTATAAGAATCCTGATAACAATTCCTTTATAGTTGCAAATCAGTGGACATTTATTGAAAACAGTAATAAAAGACCAGATGTATTATTGTTTCTAAATGGCCTTCCTATAGTTCTTATTGAGTTGAAGTCTCCTTCAAGAGAGGAAACTAATGCTTCAGAGGCATACTTGCAGATCAGAAATTATATGCAAGAGATTCCATCAATGTTCATTTATAACTGTATTTGTGTTATGAGTGATCATTTAACATCTAAGGCTGGAACGATCACTTCCGGTGAGGATCGCTTCATGGAGTGGAAGACTAAGGACGGAAACTACGAGAACACACAATATGCTCAATTTGATACTTTCTTCGAGGGAATCTTTGAACGTCATCGATTACTCGATATCGTAAAAAACTTTATTTGTTTCTCAAATGAGGGCTTGAAGCAGTTTAAGATACTGGCTGGATACCATCAATATTTTGCTGTTAACAAAGCCATAGGGTCTACAAAGCGTGCTACAGAGACAGATGGAAAAGGTGGAGTGTTTTGGCATACTCAGGGAAGTGGAAAATCATTATCTATGGTTTTTTACGTACACCGGCTACAAGAAGTATTAGATAGTCCTACAATTGTTGTTCTTACAGATCGCAATGATTTAGATGACCAATTGTTTGGACAATTTGCAAAATGTAAAGACTTCTTGCGACAAGAACCTATTCATGCAGAGAGTCGTGAACATTTGAAAACATTGCTAAACGGCAGGCAGGCAAATGGAATTATTTTCACTACTATGCAAAAGTTTGAGGAATCCCATGAAGCTCTCTCAGAACGCAGAAATATTGTTGTGATGGCAGATGAGGCACATCGTGGACAATATGGGCTTAAAGAAAAGGTTGATGCCGCAACTGGGAAAATTAAAACTGGTACAGCGCGAATTATTCGAAATAGTTTGCCAAATGCCACCTATATTGGCTTCACTGGAACCCCTATTTCTATGAAAGACAGAAGCACTCGTGAGGTCTTTGGTGAATATATAGATATTTATGACATGACTCAGGCAGTTGAGGATGGGGCTACACGTCCGGTTTATTATGAAAGTCGCGTCATCAATCTAAAATTGGACGAAAAAACTCTGCATTTGATTGATGCTGAGTACGAAATCATGTCAAACAATGCAGATCCAGAAGTGGTGGAAAAGAGTAAAAAAGAACTTAGTCAGATGGAGGCTATTCTCGGTAACGAGCAGACTATTGCTTCGCTTGTAGATGATATTCTTAATCACTACGAAAATTATCGTGCTAACTTATTGACTGGAAAGGCGTTGATCGTCGCGTACTCTCGTTCAATAGCTATGAAAGTTTATAACCGCATACTTCAACTTCGACCATCTTGGACTGAGAAGGTTGCTGTGGTTATGACGGAAAGTAATAAGGATCCAGAAGAATGGCGTGATGTTATTGGAAATAAACGCAACAGAGATGAACTAGCTAAGAAGTTTAAAGATAATAGTAGTCCACTTAAAATAGCAATTGTGGTCGATATGTGGCTGACAGGATTTGATGTCCCATCACTTGCGACTATGTACGTTTACAAACCAATGCAAGGGTATAACTTGATGCAAGCCATTGCTCGAGTCAACCGTGTTTTTGCCGATAAGGAAGGTGGACTTGTCGTTGATTATGTTGGAATTGCTTCTGCTTTGAAAGCGGCAATGAATGATTATACATCACGTGATAAAAAGAATTACGGTGATACCGATGTTTCGAAGGTTGCTTATCCTAAATTTTTGGAAAAACTGTCTATTTGTCGCGATGTCTTTCACGGATATGATTATTCTAAGTTTACTACAGGAACAGATTTGGAACGTTCGAAGACAATAAGTGGAGCTGTTAACTTTATTGTTGCCGTTGATAAAGAGCGTGAACGCGAGACTTTTTTAAAAGAAGCTTTGCTTTTACATCAGGCATTATCTCTGTGTTCATCTCTTGTTGAGAAAATTCTAAGAATTGAGGCTGCATTCTTTGAATCTGTTCGTGTTCTTGTTTTGAGACTAATGAATCAGGGAGAGGGAAAGAAAATTTCCTTACCTGAAATGAATGCTAGAATTAATGCCTTGTTAGAACAAAGTATTAAATCAAATGGTGTAATAAATTTGTTCTCAGACATTAATGGAGATTTTTCTCTTTTCGATCCAAAGTTTCTTGAGGAAATTGGGAAGATGAAGGAAAAAAATCTTGCTGTAGAGTTATTGAAAAAGCTTATATCTGAGCAGGTTATCATATACAAGAGGACAAATGTTGTTAAGTCTGAGAAGTTTAGCGAGATAATCCAAAGTACAATGAACCGCTATTTAAATGGAATGCTTACAAATGAAGAGGTTATTCAGGAACTACTTAATCTTGCAAAGCATATAGCAGTAGCTCAAAAGGAAGGTGAACAGTTAGGTCTCACATCTGATGAACTAGCTTTCTATGATGCATTGACAAAACCACAGGCAATTAAGGATTTTTATGAAAATGCTGAACTTATTGCCATTACAAAAGAGCTAGCTGATACCCTTCGCAAAAATCGTACTATTGATTGGCAGAAACGTGATTCAGCTAGAGCAAAAATGAGAATGATGATAAAGAAACTTCTAAAAAAACATCGATACCCACCTGAGGGTATGGATGATGCTGTCCAGACAGTTATGATTCAGTGTGAATTGTGGACAGATAACGCAAGGATTGAATAGTGTAAGAATAATAAATCCTTTCTAATCGGAGAAGAATCTGAAGCGTGTTTCTGCAGATTAGATGGAATATGTAAAGAATATTTATTTTGAGGTGATGTGTTGTATGGATGCTCGCAAAGGAAACATCTACGAAATATTAAATGGTAATAAACAGTTCTTGATACCTGTTTACCAGAGGTATTACAGTTGGGATATTGAACAGTGTAAGCGCCTGTGGTGTGACATTGTTGAGATGCAAAAGAAAGGTAAAGTGGGACATTTTGTCGGCTCTATTGTAAATATCGCAGAACAAGCAATGCCAACAGGAGTGCAGAAATATATGATTATTGATGGTCAGCAACGAATGACCACGCTGACGTTACTTTTGATTGCCTTGCGTGATTACGCATTAGAAAACACTGAGGATACTACAATAAATGCTCGGCGCATTGATAATATGCTCCTGAAAAATGAATATGAAAACAACGATGAGCAATATAAATTACTTCTGACAGAAACAGATAGAGATGTATTGATTAGTCTTGTTGAAAAAAAGCCTATTTCAGATAATACCCGGTCAAGGCTTATTGATAACTATAATTTTTTTGCTGAGAAAATTGCTAGCAAAGAATTACTTCCAGCTAATGTTTATCAATCTATTGGTAAATTGCAGATTGTTAATATAACGCTTGATCGTTCGATGGACGATGCTCAGGCTATTTTTGAAAGTTTAAATTCTACCGGTAAAGAGCTGTCTGAATCTGATTTAATCCGAAATTATGTTCTTATGGGATTGGAACCTGCCGAACAAAGATTTGTTTATGAGCACTTCTGGCGTCCTATGGAATTGCTATTTGTATACGAGACTCAGGATTCTGTTATGGATAGATTTTTTAGGGATTACCTTACAATGAAGAGTACCCGCATTCCAAAACAAGATCGAGTCTATGAGGAATTCAAACTGTATCACTTGAATTGCGAATTTAGCACTATTAGAGAACTGTGTCAGGATCTGTACACCAATGCTAGGTATTATACAGATATGGTGTTCAAACGTAGTAGCATTTCGGCACTTAAATCTCTCTATGAGGACATCAACGATTTAAGAATGGAGGTATCTTATCCTTTTTTGCTAAAAGTACATAATGATTACTCGAGATTCCCACTTGTTTTAAAGTGAAAATAACAACATAACCCATATCCTAGGCGGTTTGGGTGTTTTTTAAAAACATGTATTGATTTTTGGATGAAGTTTTTCTCTATGAAAAAACTGCTGTCTGGACAGATGATAAAATTGTTGAAACCCTTGAAAAATAAGGTGTTGTGGTGTGTTTTATGATATAATTGTAGTCGCAAAAAAACAAAAAATATTCAAAAAAACACACCAGGAAAATGATACATCAAATGACCAAAAATTTCTCCAAATATTCTGCTTTTCTCTACTTTTTTTCATTG
>NZ_JNKD01000033.1:0-34376 GCF_000701925.1 Ruminobacter sp. RM87
ATTTGTGATCCAAATAAAAAACAGATACCTTCTAACCGTGTAATTGTCTATCAAATGACGAACCAGGAGTGTAGAAAACAAAAGAGCCGGCAGTGATGATGACTGTCGACTCTACGAATAAATCAATGCATTTCAAGTTCTTAATTAAAGATATAACATGTATCGTAACCGCTGAGACCACCAGAGTGTTCTACTGAAACTTTAGAAACTTTAACACTTCCAGAACTAACAATCTGACCATCATCATACTGCTTCCATGGTTCGGTTTTATCATTTATACTCATATGAACACGAAAATTCTGGGTATTAAAATTTATAGAAGTATAATACTTTCCTGAATCCTCAAACACACGAAATTTCCCTTTAGCTGAAACTACCCTACCACGATACAATTCGTTTGCTCTAGCCTCATTTTTCTTAGCTGTAGCACACATTTCTTCTACAAGCGGATTACTAACAATATTAGACTGAGAAGCTGATTTAGTGGTAGCAGTACTATTTGAATTGCTTTCTCCAACAGTCGGAAGCCTGAAATCAGTCAAATTACAACCTGCAAGAACAAGTGATAACAGACCAACTGAAATTAACTGATTTTTCATAGTTTTATCCTCTTTCAATAAACCTTCTCTGTAAGTTTACTGTTGTTTTTTTTTTGACCATTTTTAGTCATATTCTGAATTCACATTTGTGATCCAAATAAAAAACACATTCTTTTTACTCGTGCAATTGACTGATCGCTAACCAGCCTCATTCTTCCACAAACACATTCGCTCTATTGCCTTGACGCTCATCTCGATACACGGCTGTACAACTTTTAATCATTCAAAAATTATTTTTCTATAGCCTTCGTCAAAACATGGTTTTCACGTCCATTGATATAGTAGGAGGTCAAAGATTTATGACAGAACAACAGAAATCCATAATCAAAACTCTGCGTGAGCAGAATTTCAGTTATAACGCCATTGCACCGAATATAAGGCTTTTTGGTTATGAACTGATGATAGAAATCATCGCTGGAATAGGACTGTATAAATTTTTGCTCGCCATATTCAGACTCCACCGGAAAGGCTCATTTATGAAAAATTTCGATACACTGTTCTCTGAATCAGAACATCGTATGAAAAATCATATCTATGCTGAAAAGGTTGCAAGAGGAGAAAAACTTTTTGAAGAATGGTAAATAAGGGGAAGAATCCGAACATTGCCGTTACTGCCGTGGCAAGGGAGTTCTGCTGCTTCATCTGGGGTATGATGACTTCCAACTATGAATATAGTAATAACGATGTTAGAGAGCTAATGCCTGCTAATGGTTTAATTAGAGTAAATTTATAGCCGGATGTGATTATTTAAACATCTGAAACTGACAGTGATTTAGATAAGACGTTTTTCATCAAGAAGGTTTGAATTATCTACGATATGCCTATGATGGCACTGTAAACAGTGATCCTCGACAAAAGACAAATAGAATTCGCGGCGAACCATTGACCTGAGGTATCCAATCCTCGTATAACAGAGTGGCCAATGCCGTGCTTACACTGAGGAAAATGTCTTGCCTAAATTACTGCTTGACAAAAGTCGTTTCATAACAGGCATAGGCATCTCCTTGCTTAATATTTTCGGATACACCTTCTTTATACATGCTTAATCTGTTTTAGATAAGGTAATTTACCGGCTTCAAAATAACTTTTGATAATTATGAAAGACGGAAGTTTTTGCAAACTTCCGTCTCAAATGAATGGAGATTAGGATTTTCCTGAATAGGGATCAGTCAACTGACTGTTTCCGATTACGGAATGACCTGCTTCGTAATTGGAAACATACATGATTTTTATGATTCCATCATTTTCTCTTTTACCGGAAAAGCCTGTCGATTTATCTAATTATAACCCTACTGTTATAAGTAGGCTGAGTGTATTCGTATAGGTATTTTCTGCTGGTTTCAGGAATTTTTTCTATGGCATCGGCTCCGTATTTATTGAGTTCTGCCTGTAGTTGATCATAATTTGCTAACGAATAGTCTCTCAACGCAAACATCTTCTTTTTATTTATAAGCCTTTTCTTGATAATTACAGTTTTAACTGTACCTCTGACGCCTTTTTCTTCCTGCAAAGATATGTCTCTTTGGGCAGTTTCCCACGTAATGGCTCGACATACCTGTATATATTCGTCATCAGAAGTAAAGTCGCTTTTTGCCGGGTATTTTGGTCTTATTTTCTTTTCAAATAACGAGCATTTAACAAAGCAAAATTTAGGTTTGTTAAAATCGAAATAGCCGTTGCAGTCATAATCTATTATTTTAATCCACTTAGCTGTTCCCAAATGCTCTTTCATGAATAGTACGGCAAATGATTCCGGTGTTTTAGCGTATTTCTTATATTTCTCCAGGTATCGTTTAAATTTGAGATTTATCATGATTATTCCTTAAGCCAAAATTGGCTGAAAAATTTAATACACATGCAGATTTCATTTATCATCTGCCATGCGGACTGATCGAACGGATATAATCTGTCATGGTCAGCCGCGGTACTGAACAACAGGAATAATATTTGCGTAATATTCAGATTCACCAATAACCCTGGTATTACGCAAATATGGTACCCGTGTTCAGTCATTAACCACGCTTTTTTCTGCGTTTTTTCGATAATTTCTTACCGGAAAAACTTCTTAAACGTGATATTCCTGGAGCTGCTTTATTGCCGAGAGGCTCCTCATTCATATGTTTTTCAAGGTAATCCCATTCTTCTGCGGTAGCTCCGCTTGAAGTGGCATCATAAATTTCCTGCGGGGTTCTCGGAATGTCCCATAAAAAGTCCCAATCACTCATATTGTTCTCCTTAATAAGTAAATAACGATGTAACTCAGTTAAGCATTTATTCTCTAAACCATTGCAGTAACAACCTCCCTTTTTCATTCATTGATAATATTCCCGTATTCCGGTCATAATCCGTTAACGGTCTTATACCGTTAAGTGCGATATCGACATGACGGGAAAAGCCTCTTTCCAAACGTTCACTCCAATCGAAGCCTGAATCCGATGTCAGGAGTTTGATGATGTCTTCCGGCAAATCATGACGAATCACGGTATTGTCGATTCCGTCAGTCAGCTTTATTTCATTTTCAGCTTCCAGAAAAGCAAGAACCTTTTTGGCTTTACGCATTAAAATCCCAAACTGAAGATTCGGATTACGAAAAGAGACATAATCTCTGAAGCCTCCGTCAATGAATTCGCATATAAGTTCTTTTGAAAGCTTCTTTACGTTAAACTCATTTTCAGGATTCATTTTTAAAACCTTAAGCAGAAAATCAGTTTTTATGTACCTCACAACTTTTAAGAGTGCATCAGCATGATTCAGGAATTGAATGCTTTTGACCCTGTTTACGAATTCAAAAGGAATCAGTTTCAAATCTTCTGACATTACCTTGTGTTCAATTTCCTCCTGTGTAAGGTCAATGTAATCGGGATTACCGATTTCAGTATCAACCTCGTCTTCTTTAAGAATTCTGGCTCCGTATATATACAGATTGCCGAAGAGATCCTGCTGTGTCAGATTCAGGTGTAACTCATCGATAACATCTGACAGTTCCGGATTATGCTCAAACAGAAAATCAGGCCAATTGTTTTTTTCTGAACTGACAACCTCAGCTGTTTGCGCTGCAATAAGCTCACTTAAAGGAACATTGAATATTTCGGCAAGCTTTTTCAGTTTCTCCTGTTTGATACCGGTCAGGCCGTTTTCCCAGTTTTGTACTGATGTTGTAGAAACATTGAGTTTCTCTGCCAGCATTTCCTGAGTCATTCCCACTCTTTTTCTGAACCTGTATATAAATTTTGCTTTGTTCATCGTGCTGTTTATCCTTCGAACATGTTTATGATACTTGGGTTATTATATTACTAACACTAAGTAATAATTAATATTCGATAAATAATTACTTGGTGTTTATACCAATCTCAGTCGGTACATGCCGTTCCTCTTTCTTGACACTCATGTGTCTTTTTTGTATCTTTACAGCAGGAAAAAACGAGATTCAAACATTTACTGTTTTACTTATATCAAGGGCTTTACGCGGTAGTATGCGTAATGAAATACACTATGAAAAAGAACGATCCTACATTATATGCTCCTGTAGAATGGAACGATTTAACCCAGAATTTCATGTTTGAAGACATTCTGTATCATAAATCTGCTGACGGCATTGCCAAAATCACCATCAACCGTCCTCGTGTGCGCAATGCATTCAGACCAAAGACAGTAATGGAAATGGAAAGAGCTTTAGCTGATGCCCGTTTTGATGCGGATATCGGCGTTATCATCTTCACCGGAGCCGGTGATCTTGCTTTCTGCTCAGGCGGAGACCAGAAGATTCGCGGTGACTACGGCGGATACAAGGACGACAGCGGTGTTCATCATCTGAACGTACTTGATCTTCAGAGACAGATCAGAACCTGTCCGAAGCCTGTTGTTGCCATGGTGGCCGGCTATGCCATCGGCGGTGGTCACGTACTTCATCTGGTATGCGACCTCACCATTGCTGCTGACAATGCGGTATTCGGTCAGACCGGTCCGAAGGTTGGATCATTCGACGGCGGTTTCGGTGCCTCTTACATGGCACGTATCGTAGGTCAGAAGAAAGCCCGTGAAATCTGGTTCCTCTGCCGTCAGTACAACGCTGAGGAAGCTCTTGAAATGGGACTTGTAAATACAGTTGTTCCATTAAAGGATCTGGAAAAGGAAACCGTTGCGTGGTGCCGTGAAATGCTCTGCCACAGCCCTATCGCCTTAAGATGCATGAAGGCTGCTCTCAACGCTGACTGTGACGGACAGACCGGTCTGCAGGAACTTGCAGGCGACGCAACCATGCTCTTCTACATGACTGAAGAAGGTCAGGAAGGCAGAAACGCATTCAACGAAAAGAGAAAACCGGACTTCTCCAAGTTCAAGCGTAATCCTTAATCTTTAATGTCTTTATGACAGACCCTGGCAGATTCCGGTCATTCACCGGAATCTGAATAGTTATATGAATAAACTGCAGCTGTCCAGCCAATGAATATCTACAGATTCAGAATTCCATTACAGAAAGAACTGAAGCTCCAGAGAGGAACTCTGACTGAGCGCTGCGGTTTTATCATCGAATACCATAATAATTTTGCTGAAATAAGCCCCCTGCCTGAATTTTCTGAAGAAACGGCAGATGAAGCTTATTCTGAGATCATCGCCCTGAGAAACATACTTAAAGAAGAATTCAGACATTCAGAAAAAACACCTGACGACCTTCTTTCATTTTTCTCCGGTAAATACGAAATCAGATGCCCTTCCGTTCAGTTTGCACTGTGGATGCTGGCACACCCTTTAAACGGCATTTTACCAAAATCCCATTATCATTTTATTCTTGGAACTCCGGACGAATCACTTAATCTCTACAGACGTTTTCTTGACAGACTGAGCTCTGACTGCTCTACGACGGATACTGACGTAAAGCTTAAAATCGGTATCCATTCCAGAGACCGGGAACTGACAATGATACAGCGGATGACGGACATGGCTGATGCAGAAGGAATCAATGTACGTCTGATTCTGGACGCAAATCTGTCTCAGACATCTGAATCAGTAGCGGATTATTATCATATCTCCGGCAGTCACCTTAAATATATTGAAGATCCGTGTAATGACGTTGCCATGTTACGCAGAAAGCATCCAGACATTCCAATAGCATATGATGAACTTTTCCGAAAAATGATGAAGGAATACGTTCAGGAAGGCAAAGAATTCAAGCCAGAGATGCTCAATTCATTCAGCAGTAGAGACACTCTTATCATAAAACCCGGGCTCACCGGACATATTCACGAGATTATGGATGAATTCATACATTCTGATGCATCATGTCCGAGCAGACTTCCGACAGTTACACTGTCATCAGCATTTGAATCTCCGATAGGAATCAGTTACATAGAGAAACTGTCTGCCTTTATGAAATTCAACTCTCCTGGAACTGATACTCTGAAGTATTTTCCTGAAGACGCATTGTCAGTCAGCGGATTTCTGAAGAAATACTGCATTAGAATAGTGTAAAGATTAACAGTCTTTGAAACGGTACTTTAAACAATGTTATGCCATAAACATGGCATAACATTCAGTTCTGATGCTGCCTTTTACCTGATTTGTAACTGCAGTGAATCAGATTATTGCATGAACAGACTCAGTATACCTTTGGTGGTTGATGCAGCACTGTCGTACTTTATAGTATGAATATATAAAGTTCCCGGACCGGTGAATTTACATACCAGACCTTCTCCGGATGTTAAGCTTGAAACAATGGTGGAAGCTTTGGTCATAACATATTTCATGTTTTCATCCCATGCCAGAAGATGACCGTTATCCACCACAAGTTCCTCTCCGGGCTGGAGATCATAACGTTTTGCCGCACCCAGCGCATTGATAAATGCAGTGCCTGAACCAGAAAGTCTGATCAGGAAAAATCCTTCCTTGGAGGTAAAACCCTTGATAAGCCCCTGCATTTTAGTGCTGATTTCAATACCTTCAGTACTGGCAAGGTATCCTCCTTTCTGGACAATCATATTGGCTCCCGGAGTTATTTCCAATGGAACGATTGTTCCCGGAATGCTTGCACCTATATCTGCGGTACCGGCTCCTTTAGTGGCAGTAATATTCTGAGTGAAAAAACTTTCATTTGTCAGGAATTTTCTGATTAAACCGCTAACTATACCGCCTTTAACGTCACCTTTTAATTCAAGTCCCTGGGTCATTGCGATCATTGATCCTCTTTCACAGTTGATTTTTTCTCCTGATTCCAGTTTTACCTCAAGAATCGGGAAGGTATTCTGGTAAAGAACTTGATATTCCATATGCACTCCATATAACTGCTGATGATTGAAACAAAAGTATGCGGTATCGCTCCGCTGAATATTTCTGAGAAGATTATTCTGTATAAAACAATTCTCCTGTAACAGCGGAAGATACTGTATTAAAAACAGGAAGTTTTAAGGGATATAATTATATGAAATTTTGAATTTTTTTAGTTAATTTGTTGTTTATACTGTTAATTTCCACACATAAATAGTGTAAATTTTCCGAAATAATCAGATCCAGAAAGTTAGATGCAACATGACTTTTAAGCTGAACCGGTGAGGCGGTAATTCATCCTGTCGCAGCTGACATCATCAGTTCAGCATTTTCAGTTTGATTTTCGACATAATATAATTCCAGACTTTCAAATAAAAAAGCATCTGAATATTACAGATGCTTTCGATTAAAAAAGTGCTGATACGGTTCCGGATGACAGCTTCAGTAAAGCTCTTTCTGAACAGCATGCAGACCTGTATCAGTCTTTTCTGACTTCGGGAACTTCAGTATCGGTAACAGATACCTCATCACCTTTTGCCGCTTTTCTGTCAGCTGGTTCTGTCTTCGTAACAGGTGTTGCCGGCGTGCTGTACTTTATTTCTTCAAGTTCATGCTGGGCTTTCGCTCTGGCTACGGATGCCGCATATTCATCAGGATTATTGATTACATGAATGATCCACGGCCCTACAACCAGAATTAATGCAAAAACAGCGATGGAAACCGCTTTGTGATTTCTGTAGAACTCAAGAAAGCCGTGCTGACGACTGAAACCTTTTTTTGAATAAAATCTGTTTGCCATAAAATAATTACACTTAATAAAACCACATATGTTACAAGTTTGTACATTATAATATTTTAAGAAAACTGAAACAAGCTCCGGTTTTAAGGATAAAACCGGAGCCCGACACTAGTCGGAGGCCTTGAAATTATATACAGGCTTCATAATGTCAATAACATCAACGGATTCTCTTATGACATCAATGATGTCGCCAAGAGATTTGTAGGCCATTGGAGCCTCATCCAGAGTTCTCGGATTTACGGAGGTCGTATAGACGTCCTTCATGCATTCAAGATATTCCTCCATGGACAGAGTGGCTTTAGCTCTGGATCTTGAAAAAACTCTTCCGGCGCCGTGAGGAGCGGAGAAGTTCCAGTCAGGATTTCCCTTTCCCACAGCCAAAACGCTTCCGTCTCTCATGTTGATGGGAATCAGTACCTTTTCTCCCTTGTGGGCAGCAATAGCTCCCTTTCTCAGAATCATCTCATCGGTATCGATGTAATTATGAATCGTATGGAAGGCTTCACCCGCGGTAAGTCCGGTAAGCTTCAGAAGGACCTCAGCCATGATTTCCCTGTTTCTAGCGGCAAAGCGCTGACAGATCTCCACGTCATGAATATAATCATCAAAACACTGACCGCTTACATAGCAGAGGTCCTCCGGCATATCAGGAATCAGTTTTCTTCTCTGAGCGTCCATTTTACGCAGGACTGCGACAATTTCCCTGCGCCGTCCCTGTTCCTTGTAACTTCTGATGATTCTTTCTCTCTCCGCGAAGTAATCAGTATCACCTTTATGCTGTTCTATCGCCTGACTCTGATATATTTCGGCAACCTGCTTTCCCAGGTTACGGCTTCCGCTGTGAATCACCAGATACCTGGTTCCGTCTGAGGCCTCGTCGATCTCAATGAAGTGATTACCGCCACCGAGTGTCCCAAGACTTTTTTCAATTCTGGATGAGTTCTTGATACTTCTGTAGCAGCGCAGGCCAGTGAGATCGAAATGCTCCCTACTGCCTTCCCATACCATGGTTCCTGAGGGAAGCTTATGAGCCGCTTCATCGAATTTCTCAAAATCAATTGCGGTTTTTCCGAGATTAACGGTGTACATTCCGCATCCGATATCAACTCCGACGACATTAGGCACAGCCTTATCAGTCACGGTCATGGTAGTGCCGATGGTGCATCCTTTGCCGGCATGAACATCAGGCATGATGCATATTCTGGAACCTTCGGTAAAATCGTAATCGCACATTCTGCGAATCTGTTCAATTGCTTCGCTTTCCACAAGGGAAGCAAAACAGACTGCAGTATTCTTTTTTCCTTTAATTTCAAACATTTTTTTACTTTCCCTTAAATCATCCCGGAAGCTCATATAACTAAAAATCTCTGCCCCGGACCTGACGGCATTTAAAATACTTTCCTGTCTCTGCGCCGTCATTGCCTGTTTTTTCAGGTTACTCAGATGCTGGATTTTTACGAACCGTATATAAAAAAACCGCTTATCCGGTTTCAGGACAAGCGGTCTTCGGGTAATCAGAATTAAATAATCCTATGGTTTTACTCCCTGTATCTGCTTTCCTGAAACAACGACGGCAGGTATGAGACAGACAGCCATGATCGCTTGTCCCCCCTACCGATGCATTCAAAATAAACTGCAGACATTTTCATAAAACCTATTAGATAATTTTAATACCAAAAACAGCTGAAAACCGTGTTTCATGACGCTGATTTCACGTAATCAGGAGAAAACACGGATTTTCTATCCGATTCATTTTTTACATTGTATAAAAATTAAACACTATTTGGCAAGTATTCTTTTCAGAAAATCAAAACGGTAATTTCTGACCGAACCGGTATTTTTCAAAGGTTAATATTGTTATTTTTTTGTATAAATGAAGCCTAATGGTATGATTTTATTAGAAATTTAGACAAATATTCAATATAAGTTGCTCTTCTTTGACGTATTGCAGCTTTTAGTTCAGAGATATTTAGTAAAATCGTAGATGTGCAATAATATTAACGGGGATGGATAATGAAAAACAGAGGCTCGATAAAATCATCTGACGTGCTGACTGTACTCCTGCTTATTCTGCTGCTCTCGGTTCTGACGTCCATATATATTAACACTGATGACTACCTGCCGGCTCCGCAGAACAATGCGTATTCTGCTCCGGAAAAAACGAAAATCGTGCCGTACCTGAATCAGGGAGACGAGAAGATTGACAATACGGAGAACCCTGTTCTTAACTCAAAATACGATATCACTCCGAAACTCATTTACAGAATAAGAAAAAACAGAATCAAGACTCTGACCATCAACTACAATTTCACCAGATGTCAGAATGTAAATGATGCCGAACCGTCATCAATCTACAACGATGACAGAACCCAGAGCAATCCTTTCTGGAGAGCAAACCAGATATCACCTCTTAAAAGAATTGAATTTGAAATCAGACTGTCTCCGAACGTGAAATCCCTGGCATGCGCCTTCAGTGATTTCGATCAGCTTGAATATGTTAACATCAAAAGTACCGCTAATGTTACGGACATGAAATGGATGTTCAATCGCGCCAAGATGTTTAATCAGCCAATCGGGGACTGGGATACTTCAAACGTAACGGACATGTCCGGCATGTTCTGCGCCGCTCGCAGCTTCAATCAGCCTGTCGAAGAGTGGAACACCTCATCCGTTACCAACATGAAGGACATGTTCAACATGGCCGTCAATTTCAATCAGCCGCTTGACGGCTGGGACACCACTGCGGTGTCAACCATGGATCAGATGTTCTTTTTTGCCAAATCGTTCAATCAGCCGCTTGACGGATGGAACACGTCTAACGTCACCAGCATGTATCAGATGTTCAGAGAAGCAAGATCCTTCAATCAGGACCTCAACAGCTGGGATACTTCCGCAGTCGTCAACATGGCCATGATGTTCAGCGGCGCCCAGTCATTCAACGGAGCCATTGATAAGTGGAACACCTCAAGAGTCGGTAGCATGCAGGGCATGTTCTTTGACACTGCCGCTTTTAATCAGCCTGTCGGAGGCTGGGATACATCAAACGTGGAAAACATGGAAGCGATGTTCGGTAACGCTGCGGTATTCAATCAGCCGATTGGAGCCTGGGATACCTCTAATGTTCAGCATATGAACTGGATGTTCTATAAGGCAGCCGCCTTCAACCAGAATCTGGACAACTGGGACACGACCAGAGCCAGAAGAAGACACGAAATGAAGGAAATGTTTGAAGGAGCAGCTTCCTTTACCCACCAGAAACCGGCGGGAGCCGACTAGCAGTTAAGATAAGAAGGCGCAGTTATGATACTGCGCCTTTTTTGACATACCGGAGATGAAATAACACCCCGGCATTATTTCAGCTAGAGCATCATCAGCGCAGTTCTTTTTCCATATACACAACTGTCTGAAGTAAAAAGTTCCAGCCTTCTTTGCGGAAACAGTCTTTCAATTTCCTTAAGAAGCATGGTGCCGTATCCCTGGCACCTGAAGTCCGGATGAACAGTGAGCTTACCGTCTTCCGCTAGAAGCGTCTCATTTTTCTCACGGCTTCATAAGCTTTTGTTAATTGTTCTCTTTTACGTGTATATTCAACACGCCTCATTCCGTTTCTGCAATCATGAAGATTATATTTCTGCATAAGCTGTTTGTAGCGTGCCGTAATCTGTTCATTAGTGCTTTTCTGCTTAAGTCCGAGAATTCTCATGGCCTTGCCATAGCCTACAGGAGTCCCGGAGCTGTTTTCGGAAGTTCCGGTGGCAGTTTCAGCATAATTACCGGTTTCGACGTGATTACCTGCCGGGGTGCGAATCACAGGGGCGGGCGTGTAGGCATTCGCATCAAGGTAAAAAAAACTGTCTATCTCCGCTTCATACAAACCTAATGACTTGCCAACGGTTCTTATTCTGGAAATTTCCTCAGAAGATACATTTCCGTCAGCCTGAATAATACGGGCGAGATAACCTAATACGACATTCAGGTCTTCACCACCGTTTAAACTTCTCTTCAGAAAATAGATCTCTCTGTATGGAATGGTGTCGGAGCTTTTACCTTTTGCAAAAGCCTCTCTTAGTTTTTCGGTATCGGCATCTAAAAAACTGCTGATGACGGCATTCACGAACACTTCTTCTTCCATAGCAGTTTTCCGGCCTTCCCCCGTCACATATCCCAAAAGGCACATCAGAGCTCCATGAATCTCTTCACCGGCTTTGGATATATTTAACTTGCTGTACTGTATTCTCGCTACTGTATCACGGGAGTTTCCATAGCTGTCTGTCAGCACGCCGAAAACTGAATGTCGTATTCCTAATCTCTGACGCCCGGTTCCTGTTGAGTTGTTCGCGTCGCGATGCTGCAGTTCGCTGTATCTGGCAGCGAAGTAGAAAAACAGAAAAATCAGCATCAGAATCCCAGGTAATCTGATAGACGGGAAAAGCCACATAATCAAAGGAATACAGAACATCAGTCCGCATCCCAAATCTTTAAATCTGGTATTTATGTCAGCCATAAAAAAATACTTTTTTCTTAATACAGATTACATAAATTTTATTCATTATGTCGTGATTACCAGAAACACGAAAACACGAAATAAACAACACATCGCATATTTTATGCAATTATTTCAGAATTTCACAGGTTTTGTAAATACAGTACTTATAAACTGACCGTAAAAACAACCGAAATGATGTCATTTAAATGGAACATTCGTTCTGACCAACCGCATCTGAACTTTGAAATAAGGATTTAATCCGTTATTCAGTCCACCCCGGCACATATACTTCCTCCCGTCCACCACATACGGAGAAGCATAAATGCCAGTCATTCAAATCTTATCAGTACAGGAACTGTCCCGCGTGAGTTTCCGTCTGTCACTATCGTCACTGACTATCACTGCCATGCTGTCCTCAGGATGTTCTCTTGGAATCGGCAGCGAGGAATACGGCTGCTCCGGTCTCCCCAAGGGAGTTCAGTGTCACAGCACAAGAGAAGTTTACATGAACAGGAAACAGTACGGAATGTGGACCGGACTCATTAAGGATGAAACATCCGGGGATACGGAAACCGGAAATGCCCGGACAGGCTCTGACGGTGACTTCACTGCCGAATCTAAGAATCTAAACGGAATCACGGAGATTAAACTCACTGAAAATAGAGAATTCTCTTCAATGAATTCCCGGGATGAACCTTCTCCGGCCTTTATCAGAACCAGGGACGACATCATGATTACGGTTATCGCGCCGTATGAGGATGACAGACAGAATCTTCATGACAGATCAGTAGTATATACCAATCTTCATAACGGTACCTGGGGAGTAGGAATTCCGTCATACGGCACGGTGAGTTCACGTGGCGGACACGGAGCGGAAAAAGTTACAAATATCAGAGTTATGCCGTACCGTGAAATTGAAGCCCCCGGAAAACAGAATAAGAAAAAATCATCAGCATCGGAAAAATTATAACTACAAGGAAAACAACATGAATATCGGTACATTATCATATGGAGGGCCGGATAAATTCCGGATTTCGGAACCGGGAGGCATAGCTGCCGAAAGGAACCGAATGCTCCGTAAATACATATTTCTAACCGTAATTTCAGCCGCGGTACTGAGTTTTGATGAAGCAGTGGCGGGAACCGGCGGCGAGGAATTTGCGGACGTATGGGACACGCTGAAGGAATGGATACAGGGCACTCTCGGCAGAGTTGTATGCGGCAGCATGATTCTGGTGGGAATCGTAGCCGGCGTTGCCAGACAGAGCATCAGTGCATTTGCCGTGGGTATCGGCGGAGGAATAGGACTTTACAATACTCCGACGGTCATCGAAAGTGTTCTGAGTGCAACACTGTCTGACGGAGGAATGCAACTTCTCCCCGCAGCCGTTCAGAGCACCGTGATGTAATTATTTCGGGATTATCAGGAAAGACGCATGACCTTACGTCATGCGCTTTTCGTTTAAAGTATCACGGACATGATTCATTAATTAGAAAACACCTTCAGAACATATACAACAGGGCCGGAGAGCGATTCGGATTAAAGGAGTCTGTTTCGTGATCACTCTCTGTTTTTACGGCACCGGGCCGGACTAATTGGCTCTTATAACTCAATACAGCGTGTATATTATGAATTATAAGCGGACGTTTTAAGTCTGCCGTGGAATTTAATTCCTGAAGTATGAATCTTATCTGAACCGTGACAAGTTATCACATCAGTTCAATTATGAAAGAGGATTCCGCAATGGAAAAGAAGTTTTTATTATCTGCTGTTGCAGCAGTAGCATTATCCCTTACCGGATGTGTCACCGAAACCCACAATGCAATTCAGACTGAAAAGGCAGAAGTCTCCATTACCCGTTCTGTTTCAGGTAAGAAGGTAAGCGTTGCCATCGGTCAGTTTGCCAATCACTCAAGCTACCAGAACGGTATTTTTTCAGACGGGGTGGACAGACTCGGTTCCCAGTCTGAAACAATACTTGTAACCTCTCTCCAGCAGGCCGGTTGCTATCAGGTTTTAGACCGCAGCAATATGAACGCTCTGGCCCGTGAATCCGGACTTGCGAAGAAGAATCAGAAGATTCTCGGTGCCCGTTACATCATTACCGGTGATATTGTGGAATTTGGCAGAAAAACCGTAGGCGATCAGGAACTCTGGGGCATCATCGGTCACGGCAAGACCCAGGTGGCCTATGCAAACGTGAATCTCAATGTTGTTGACGTACAGACCTCAGCCGTTGTTTATTCATCAACCGGTGCCGGCGAATACGCCCTCTCCAACCGGGACGTGCTCGGTTTCGGCAGTACCGCGGGCTATGATTCCACTCTCAACGGCAAAGTACTCAGTCTGGCCATTCGCGAAGCCGTAAACAATCTCACCAGAGCCATCGATGACGGCTTATGGATACCTGAATAAGGAGAACCTTATGGAATTTAAATTAAAATTCACGGGTTCACTTCTGCTTACCGGAATGCTTCTTTCAGGATGCGTAAATCAGGAAAACCAGTACTGTCACGATGATTCATACACCGTGTCCATGTACTATTATCTGAGGGATGAACCGGATTTTCTGGAACAGCAGAAACTTATGACCGATTACTTTGCAAAAGCGGAGGAAAGCGGTAAAAAGGTTGCTCCCGGAGCTTATGCCCATTATGCCATGCTGATGTCAAAGTCAGGCAATGAAGGTGAAGCACTTAAATATCTGGAAATGGAAAAATCCGCCTACCCGGACTCCGCCCACTATATCGATTTTCTGCTGACTCATGCCAGACAGATAAAGAAAGCAGGAAGTAAGGGTGCGGAAAAGAAAACAGCAGTCCAGACTGATGATTCCCAGCAGATTAAGGAGTACAGACAGTGAAATTAGCATCTCTTATTGCAGGAACCATACTGTGTACCGGATTATTCGGCTGTGCGGCACAGCAGCCTAACATGGATTACAGCGCCTTTATGGAAAGCAATCCGCATTCGATTGTCGTTCTGATGCCTACTTCGGTGTCAACCGACATCAACGCCGCTCCCGCCGTGCTGGCCTCGGCTGTACTGCCGCTGGCTGAAGCCGGATATTATGTGTTTCCCGTAACCATGGTAAACGACACCTTCAGATACAACGGGCTTACCGAAGCTGAAGAAATCAGAAACGTTCCGGTCAGAAGGCTTAAAGAGGTTTTCGGGGCTGATGCGGTCATGTATCTTACGGTAAATGACTATCAGACCCATTACACGGTGCTGGACAGCTACACTCAGGTATCTGTTAACGCAGTACTCAGGGATACCTCAAACGGTCGTGTTCTGTGGGAAGGTACCGCCACAACCAACAACAAGTCAGGCGGAACCGGCAATATTCTCGGGGATCTGGTTGCAGGACTCGTAAAGAAAATCGTAAATGAGGCCACTTCTCAGGGTTTTGAAATCGCCAAGAGCAACAGCTACACACTGTTCAGTACTGACGAGAACGTACAGAGAAATCCGCTTCTTAACGGACCTTACTCAAAGGAATACCGCAAGGATGACATTCTGGACGATCTGCCTCCTGCAGGAACCGGAATCGTTCCCGGCAGTTCAAACGAAAACAGCCCTGCTGAAAACACCGCAGTCAGTGCAACGGAGAATACCTCTGCAGTCAGATAACCGTATTAACGAAATAAGCACATAAAATCCGGCTCAGAGCCGGATTTCTTTGCTCCTGTTCAACCACTGAGATGTCAGCGGCGCGCTCAGACAAGGGAGTTGGCGGTTATAAACTCATACCATAGTCAGGTATTTCATTCACTGTCTCTTGGTAAAAATCTCAACTGCAAAATGGCAGAATGGACAATCGTTCTCATGCCTTTTACTTGGTCGAGCATGAATCCGAAGATGGTTAAGTCCGTCTGAATCCTGATAAAAATCGTGTCCGGTTACAACTGCGGACCTGACACCGAGCAATTTCTTGCATAATGTATCAGCTGAAGCCATCTGTTAGCCCCCTTTTAAGTAATTCACTAATACATTAAAGGATAACAGGTGGCTTTTTTAATTTCTAACAGTCAATTAAGATGACATGATTTTTCACTATCATGCCTGAAGCCTCAGATAATACAGATTTTGGTAAAAAACGTACTAAATGATTTTCTAAAGACATCCGCCGATAATGTAATGACCGCCATAATTCGAAAACGGATGCATCCATGATTATTTTTTCAGAGAAACCATACGTTTTCTTATCTCACTTAGACTGAGAAGACCGTTTGACATAATCACCACCGGATCCTTTGCCTCATCATTCCGGTAAAACCCCAGAAGAACCGGAACCGACTTTATGCCGTAAAGTGAGGCGATGCGGGGAGCATGAATGTTTCTCACGGCATGAAGATCCTCAAGAATGATTCCGTCAAGACTTATGCCCACAACGGTGAATCCGGAATCCGCAAGAGAATTAATTTCAGTCACGCCCTGCCGGCAGAATGGACAGGAGCCGTTGTAGACGTATACAAGCGTAAGGGTTCCGGACAGTTCATGAAGTGTCTCATCCATGCTCTCCTTTTGCATGCGTTCTTCCGTCTCCCTCTGTTTCAGTGATTTTACGACTGAGCCCATTTCGTCAAGTTCAGGGCTCTCTATGACAATACTCCGCGCAGCGGCAGCGAAGTTCTCGCTCTTGTTCATGGTCATCCGCTGAAGCTGAAAATACCGTTCGACATTTACTGATGTCGGATGGTCAACGGCTATCTCAAGAGTTTTCGGAAGAATGACGCCAAGAGATGACGAGCCTATATATCCGTCAGCGGATCTCGGCAGAGCGGAAATGACATCATCGATATTGTCTTCTCCAAGCTCTGCGTAGCCTTTTTTTCTCATAATGGCAGAAAGGACATCTGCCCCTGATTTCTGTTCCGGTATGTCTTCGGAATTCCGGGATACGGCAGATGACTGTGGTGATATTCCTCCTGATGATGCCTCACGGTTCATGTCCCCGTCCGCACTGTTTTCAGGTGACATGGAGTAGTCCTCATCCGACTGTTCGGTCGGAACCTCGTACCAGAACCAGCCCCTTTCGGATTCCTCGAGAAATGAATTTCCCGCGGCCCTGACGTCTGAAATTGCGGTTCCGCCTATAAAGAGCAGGAGAGACAGATTTACGGACAAGGTACGGAACCGCATGAATGTTCGGGTATCTGATTTATGCATAAGAGAATGTCTTCAAAAAAGATATGACAGGAGCTTTTTACTTCCGGCGTAACACTGATGAATGGTTACACTGACTCAGACTCTGAACTAGTCATTCAGGGCATAGTCGAAACTTATTCCTTTTGTCAGAATAATATCCACCCGGCGGGCCGCATCAACCTCAAGCACAGGAAACATTTCCTCGGCAAGCTTCAGATAGAAGGAAGCCACTCTCTCCAGAGCTTTGGATGAACCGCTTACGGCCGCCCCCTGAAGAGCCCTGCCGCTGTAAACGCTCTGATAATCCACACTGCCAGAACCTCCCGTGGTGCTTATGACGGGAACCGGAGTAACGTTAAAGGCCCCCGCGAGACCTTCCAGAAAACCTGCGGTAAGGGATCTTGCTATGAGAACCCCCTGCTTGGAAACGAGACGCCCCCTGATACCGGCCTTGCCGTCTTCACCTGCGGCATAACCGTTTAACGGAGTTTCCATTACCCTTCCTGATTCCGCCACGCAGTTAAGGGTTTCGGTTCTTAGATAAACTCTTTCGGAACTCATGTCTCCGAACCCTGCGGCAATAACGAAGCATTCATTGAAATCAAATGAGCGGCTGTTGGGCAGAATCGCCTCCCTGTCGATGTTTATAAGAACCGGAAAAGGATCCGTTCTGGCATTTTCCCTGGTGGGAGCATCAAGTCCCGTAAGGAGAATTCCGCTTAATATACTTCCCGCGGGAATGTAGTATCCGCGATCCCCGTTACCCTTTAGGTGTCTGCTTAAGCCTCTCTCATCCGGAGTTCCCCGATTCCGAAGCTCGGCAAATCGGGCGTCGGATACGCTTCTTATATGCCTTTCCGGAGAAGATGTTCCCGGCAGGACATTGTTTTCCCGGCGGAATTCCCGTTCTCTTCCAGAACTGTTTTTCTTAAAACGTTCAGTATCATCAGATGAGGAGGAGCCGCCGTATATTCCGGAAGGAGAATTCCGCTTTTCATGAACCTGTTCCTTTGACTCCTTACGGGATATCGATTCACCGGATTCTGCACCTTCGGTATTCCTTCCCTCCTCCTTAAGCTGTTTCTTTAAAGACTGCATTTCCTTAGGCAGAAGGGTTTTAATGAGTTTAAGCTCCTCTCTCATGTTTCTCACCTCTTCGGCAAGATCTCCCGCCCCAGAGGATGAATCTCCGTTAGCTCCGATTAGCCCCGAGTTGCGGCGCAGAAGCTCAAGCTGATGCCTGATACCGCCAAGTTCCCTGCTTAGGCTGTTGTGTTCGGCATACAGCAGCTTTATATTGGCTGCAAGACTGTCGACCCCCACCTTTCTGGTGTCAAAGTCCGTAAGCACGTGTTTAACCTCGCGCCCCCCGCGTGAATCAGTCTTTTTATCCTGAGGTCCGGTAAGGGCCACCACCAGCATTACTCCGCCGATGCCGAGCCCCCACATGAGCCACTTTCTGTATTTCGGTGAAATCTTTTCTGACATTTTATATCCGTAATCCGACGTTTAATCCTTCAGATGATAATCCCCGGGGAGAGCCAGCAGAACTATCCTGTCGGTATCCCTGAATGAACTGAGAGTATTCAGCATGGCATAGGCCAGAACGTCACTGCCGCAGGAAACCTGTCCGTCGCTCCGGTGATTACCGTCATTTCCTGCAAGAATCACCAGATACAGAAAATCATCAGCATAAAAACCGTCTGCTATCTTCTCGTCTGAAAGACTGCAGAAATTTCTGTGAGCTTTGTCCTTGAAAGAACTTATATCCGCCCTTTCCATTCCGGATGGAGCCGTGTATTCCTCCTTCGATCCGAGATATGTCCAGACGCTTCTGAATCCGTCCACGAGATTCTGCTGATAATCATCACTCCTTATGGCTGCATTAACAGTAGTTCCCGGATGTTTTTCCGCAATGGGGCCCCGTCTCTTACCGTAGACTCCGCCCGGGGTCAGGTTACGCTTCGGTTCACCATGCTCCCTGTAATGATCACTTCCGGCAATTTCCGGTACCGGAACTCTGATGCGTCTCGGGGCGATATCCGCCGGAGTAAGTCTCAGCATGGCGTTCCAGTTGCTGACATCTGCCGGAGTCACAAAGATGGTTACCGGTTCCCCGGAAACCGGCATTACATATATGCTGCCGTTTTTCACCTCGATTTCGGCATCGCTTGCGGTATTGATGCTGATACTTTCAAAGGGAAAACTGATGCAGTTAAGGTCGTGATCCGAAATCCGGTACTCATAGACACCTTCATTCTCCTCCGATCCTCCGTATGCCTGGACCTGCGCACTCAGGAAAATTCCCAGAAATGCCAGACCTGATACCGTTATGCGCTGACTGCCGCCTGATATTGAATACATATTTTTCCTTCCTCAAATGCCGTGTGTCCGTCAATGTTTTAAACGGCTGAATTACTGCTGTTCCGTGCGCCCTCTGTCATCTTTTCGCTTATCACGTAAAGTGCGGTTGCTGATTCTTTCCCTTTCCTTCAGATCCCGCGGATTTCCCTCATACATTTCAATCCACTTGAGCATGGGCCTGAAATCCTCCATTTCTATCAGGAACTCATAGGTTCTGATAAAGCTTTTCGCAGGTCCCGTAGGCCCTTTTACCTGAGTCTGTCCGGTCACGAACACCAGGCCGGTCTCCTCCTCGTAGGTAACGGTCTTCGGTTCAAATGTTATGCTGATATGGTCGGCGATTATCTGTTCCGCCTGCATGTTCAGGATATCGGTAATCTGACGGTATACCTTCGGAGATATCATGGGATCCAGTGAATCCTGCACGAATCTCAGATTGTTCGGACTGATGTTGCCCACCAGTTCACCGAGAAACAGTCCCCATGCCCTGATATAGCTTTCGGTGCTTCTGCCGGCGACAACCTTCACCTCGGCACCGAGATGCGGAGGCACCAGCACCACGGCATCGCGATGACCGTAAAGAGACACCGCAAGAAGACAGTTCGACACTGCAAGACAGACCACGGATATTCCCAGTATCCGAACAGTGTGCTGATTTCCCCTGTACGAGGATATGAACTTCATAAAATCCATGAAAGATGTTTCTCCTTACAGATATCCTGCGGTGATTTGTTAATAGGATTTCAGTACCAGCGGCGCATGAAGGGATTGGAAACGCTGCGGGACTCCCGGAAACAGAATCCGTGCCAGTAGAGCCAGTGACAGAGAAAACCGTCCTGATTCTGATTCACGTGTCTGCGATACAGATGTGTCACAACAAGTCCCAGGACGGTGAATATCAGCGCCCTGCCGATAATCATTCCCATTACAAGTCCCAGGGCAAGCGGGGCTATTTCATCGATGGACCAGAGAAGTACTGACGGTGGATCATCCACGAATTTCGGGATCATTACTTTTTTCATAAATAAAACGCCTTTCTGTTTAACGGATGAACATGAATCCGAAGTAATTGAGATACGCGGTCATGAGGATTTTCTGCCTATTCTTCCTCCTATCTGCGGAAGATTTACGGTAAATTCCCTTACCACAGTCCATGACAGCACCGAGATAAGTCCCGGCCACAGCTGCCACGGTACCGAATCCTCTCCCACGCGGACCAGAGCGACTGTGCAGAGAACCGGAATTACCGCGGGGAGCATGACGTAAATTCTGTTTTTTACCGGCGTCACCTGAATGTCTCCGAGAAGGTTTATTCTTCGCTGAATACAGCCGTCTAGTATTCCGTGAATGATTAGTACCGGTATGACCGTAAAGACATACAGCCAGTGTCTGAGCCTCTTTTCAAGGAGCAGCTGAAACAAAATGATTCTGTCTGAGGCTTTAAGCTGAGGAACTGATATATACCGGGGATTTGCGTCCTGCAGATCCGTGCATGGTTCCGCCTTCTCCGTATCCATGCTCATATCAGCGGAGAGTGAATCAGGACTTATCGCAATGATGCAGATTCCCCCTGTCCCGACTCGATCACCATGATTTTTATGATGCCCTGCGGCAAGCTTGTCGAGCGCGGTGCCGTTGGCTTCACTGCGGAACGTTATCAGAGTCCTGCGGGCTGTCCGTGTATCAAATTCATCTTCAGAAGACTGCATGCCGCCGTTTTCATAGTTGAGAGCAAGGTCCGCAAGGCGGTACCCGTCAGCATTCAGAATAAAGATGAATATAATAAGCACGGCAATGCCCGCAATGAGCATATACTCCGTGTATGAACCGTTTTCGGCCGATGCAGTGCCTGCTGTCATAATTTCTCAGATCCCGTCGTATCAAACCTCACGGCAACGGATTATGCGCGAAGATAAAAGTCATATCAGGACTTAAAGCCTTATACGAAAGTCTGAAGACCTCCGGGGGGCACTCTAATTCAGGGACGGGATTTAAATAAAATCCGCCGCGGTGCAATATCCGTATTTCATCTCATAATCGGAAAATATACAGACTGTTAACATATTTCTTATATCAAATATTGATCTTATTCAGCGAATCCCCCGGTAAGATATGTTATTAATTATTTATCAGGGAACATCTGTACCGGTTCACCGACGGCATTTCAGCCATAAGCTTTCGCGTCGGCGCAAGTTAATCCGGTTCCGCCTTAAACACAGAGATAACAGCTACGGGGTACTCTCCATGAGAATGACCAGAGAAGAAATACTGAGCAGTCTTGATACCGCTCTTGCGGAAAAACAGTTTGTAATCTACATTCAGCCACAGTTCAACCACGCTTCGAAGCAGCTTGTGGGAGGCGAGGCTCTGGTGCGCTGGATTCATCCGGAATACGGCATGCAGTCTCCGGTGGATTTCATTCCGGTGTTTGAGGATTCCGGACTTATTCCGAAGCTTGATCTGTATGTATTTGAAAGAGTCTGCGAATATCAGCGCAAATGTCTTGATGAGGATTCATTTACCTTTCCTCTTTCGTTCAATGTCTCCCGTGAGGATCTGCTGCTTCCTGATTACATTGATTCAATGGAGGAAATCAGAAAGGCATACGATGTACCTGTCGAATATCTCCGTGCGGAAATCACTGAATCTTCAGCGGTCATGGGAGGATCCGAGCACGCCGTGGAAATCATCAACAGATTTCATGAACTGGGGTACATGGTGGAAATGGACGATTTCGGATGCGGATATTCATCACTTAATGCCCTCAAGGATCTGGAAGTAGACATTCTCAAGCTTGACATCAAGTTCCTCAGAGGTCACATCGGAGGACGCGGCGGCATCATCATCAGTTCCGTCATCAACATGGCCAAATGGCTGAACACTCCGGTTATCGCCGAAGGCGTTGAAACCTTCGAACAGGCTGACTACATGCTGAGCATCGGCTGTGAAATCATTCAGGGCTACTGCTACTCAAAACCTCTTCCGGTCGATGAGTACCATAAGCTTGCCGTGGAATCGAATTATATGCCTATACAGAAGACCAGCAAATTCATCGACACTCTGGACGTGGGCCGATTCTGGAGTCCGGAATCACTTGAGACTCTGATATTCAGCAATTACGTGGGCGGAGCCGCCATCTTCCTGTACTGTCCGGGAGGAAAATCGGAAATTCTCCGTGTCAATCAGAAATACCTCTATGAACTGGGCATGAATCTTTCGGAGCACGATGTTCTGACGCATGAACCTGATGCCTTCTTCTCAAACCATACAGAAGTTGAGACCTACGTAAGCACTCTCAAAAGAGCCATTGAAAGCAAAATGGAAGAGGAGTGCGAAACCTGGAGAACCATCACCTCAAAGTGCTGCGGTGAGTCCAGACTCTGCATCAGAAGCTCCATTCAGCTCATCGGCAGAATGGACGGCAAGTATCTTTTCTACGTCATGATCCGCAACATCACCAATGAAAAGATGACGTTCAACAATCTCTTCACGTCGGAAAAGATTTTAAAGGCGACATTCGACCATGCGAACATCTATGCCTGGGAATATACGGTTGCCACAAAGGAAATGAGACCGTGCTTCCGCTGCATGAGGGATCTCGGTCTGCCGCCGCTTCTCAAAAACTATCCTGAACCCGCTATCGAACTGGGTATCATTCCTCCTGAATATGCGGATCTCTACAGAGACTGGCACAGACAGATTGCCGAAGGAGCGGAGAAGCTTGAAATGGTCATTCCTCTTACCGCAGGCAGAATACCGTTCCGGGTCATCTACACCACCGAATTTGACGGTTCACACAAGCCGGTCAAGGCATATGGAAGCGCCGAGCTGGTGATCGACACTCTGGATACGGATGGTAATGATAACAAATAAAGTCTCAGAAAACCGACCTGTTAAACAGCATGAATCCGTCGGGGATAAAACCGCCGGATTCATTTTTCAAAAGAACAGAATTATTATTCCCCAAAAAATATTTTTTTGAAAAACTCATCTCCTGAGCTGAATTTTGACATAATCACCTCTCTCCCGGTTAATCCCGCATAAAAATTCATTCACAAACTCAATAAAATCGCCATCTGCAGCTGATTTTTGAGCATAGTCTAAAATACTCAATAAAGAAGAAGGGGCAAAAGTATTCCAGTATTTAAGTTACCACATAAAAACAAATAGAGATACCTTATGCCCCTTCAGACGTATGATACACAGATAAACTCTGTCTGCCAGCCATTTACTTTTGATTCAACCAGTTTCGACTCCCCCCAAAAAAACGGCATGCCCTGAGGACAAGCCGGTTTCTTATGACACGTTTATCGGATTACCCCTTGAATACCACGAACTGGTCAAGAGTCATGCGTGAAGACTGAATCTTGTTGATTGGAGTATCAGCAATATAACCGATTGCCACGCCCACTGCGATATCATATTCGTCGGAAATGTCGATATGCTTTCTGATTACGTCAGGATACTTGACGATGTTGTAGGCAGGAATTGAACCCAGACCTCTGTTGGTGGCGGCAAGGAGGAGAGTCTGTTCAAAACCGCCGAGGTCAAGAACAGCCCACTTGTTGGCGGTTCTAGGCAGGCAGAGGAACAGCACTGCCGGAGCATCAAAGAAGCTGTTTTCCAGCTCATCCCAGCGGGCACCCACGTTAAGGGAATTAGCATAACCGTAGAAATTGCTCATGTTCTTCTGAGCCTGATCGGACCATGAGGTTCTGTGAGTGGTGTCGAAATCGGCATAGCCCTTTACGCCTTCACAGCTGAGCTTGATGAATTCGTTTCTGATGTTTTCCAGAGTATGACCGGTTGCCACAAAAACCTTCCATTCCTGAGCGTTTACCCAGGAAGGAGCACGACCGGCTTCCATGATGATGTCGGCAATCACTTCCTTGCCGATGGTATCCTTCTTGAATTCCCTGATTGATCTTCTTTTGGCAACAACTTCTTTAAAATCCATGGTCCTATCCATCCTTATCATTGTTTTCAGACTAAAATGATATTACCACAATTTGCTTAAAATTCTGATATCAGCCGTCCACAATAGTGACAGAGCCCAAAATCCTGCGAAGACATCGTGTTGTCCGGGCGGATTTCGGGCTCATGGAGACATCAGGTATCAATCAGAAACCGCAACGTTTCTTAACGATGTCGTAGGCCTCATTGATTTCCTTGGTCTTCTGTTCGTATACAGAACGCATGTTCTCAGGAAGGCCTTTGGCCTTAATCAGATCCGGATGATACTTTCTAATAAGTCTCTTGTATTTTCTGGTGATTTCCTCAGCCGGAGTTGATTCGGTAATGTCAAGGAGAGCCATCGCTTCGGCATAATCCCCTCCTGTTCCGGAACCGCCGTAACCTGATTTACCGCCATAGGACGAACCGGAACCGGAACCATAGCCGGAACCTCGTCCAGAGGAACTGTAGTCGCCGGAAGAACCGTAGCTGCTTCCGGAGTAGCCGTAGCCGCCGGAATAGCCTGAACCGCTGAAATCATGAGGAGACATTTCACGTATCATGGCATCGATGTCATAGGTAGTAAACCCCAGAGCCTTACCTACGGTATAGATACGTTCCTTTTCCTTTCGGTTAATCACTCCGTCAGCCATGGAGATGTATACCAGAAGGGAAAGAACCGTAAGAAGATTTCTGGTATTGCCGCGATACACCTTTTTCAGCATCTCGACGTCATCATAAGGCACGTAGGTCTCGCTTTTACCCTGATTGAATGCATGAATACAGTATTCTCTGTGAGACGGTGCCAGCTGCTGAATTATCTGTTCGGCATAATTGATTTCGTTTCTGGTGATTACGTCATTACCTCTGGCGACATAGCCGACAAGCCTCATTATCGCCTGCGTAACGGTCAGATCGTTGGCGTTCATTCCCTCATAGCTGTCGCCATAGCCGTACCCCCGTGATGAACCTTCATCAGTGTTACTGTCGGAACCGAAGATTTTCGAAATAATCCAGAATCCGCCCCAAATCAGCAGGAACCACCAGAAATACTTAATAAAGATTATGATAAGGATAATGGTCAGACACCCCATGAAACCGGAGCAGCCTGAATTGTCTTCTCTACTCATATCTGCCTATACCTTTAAACATTCAAACAGCAGGAATCGGGAATGAACCTGCATAATCTCATCTGAAACCTCAATACGAACAGTCCGACAATGACATTCTGCGGTAATCGCGGTTCATTTTCCACCCTGACCGGAACAATATATTATCATGTTCAGGGGGCTACTATACTTTATATAGTGAGGCAAAAAAGCCTGTTTGTTCACGAATTAAGCATATCGGAAAGTGAATACCGCCCCTGCTCATATTCCGTTTTCTGAAGAAAAGCATCAGAAAACGCGACGTTTTTTTACAATA
The DNA here is from genome assembly GCF_000701925.1 of Ruminobacter sp. RM87. Lineage (NCBI taxonomy): Bacteria > Pseudomonadati > Pseudomonadota > Gammaproteobacteria > Aeromonadales > Succinivibrionaceae > Ruminobacter > Ruminobacter sp. RM87. Next base: position 26,040 of record NZ_JNKD01000033.1, read on the forward strand.
TCGTACGCCTGGTTGATTTCCTTGGTCTTTTCCTCATATACCGAAACCATATCCTCCGGAAGCCCCTTGGCCTTAATCAGATCCGGGTGATATTTTTTAATGAGTCTTCTGTAGGCGCGCGACACCTCTCCCGCCGTTGAGTTTTCAGTCACGCCGAGAAGGCGGAGCGCATCCTCATAAATTCCTTCGCTTTCGGCAGACTTTCTTTTTCTGCCGCCGAATTCGTCACGCTGATTTCTGCCGGTGTATGTATAGGAATAATCATGGAAACTGTGACTGTAAAACTCCCTGCTTTTTTCCTCGTCAGGTTTTCTGGATGCCTCTTCGAAGGTATACGATTTCATTTCCCTGATGAGAGCATCAACTTCCTCCACGGTTACGAAAAGAGCATTGGCAATCTCCTTTACTCTTTTCTCCTCTTCAGGAATTATCTTATTGTCGGCAAGAGCCATGAACACCATGAAGGAGACAACCTTGACGTAGGCATCATGGTCTCCGGAATATGCCCTGAGTATTATGTCTATGTCAACATGCGGATCATAACCGTAGTTGCACCCCGTACCGTATGCATATTTAAGTATGGTGTTGTAACGGGGATCAAGGCGGTTTATGACGTTATCCGCACTGGCGTTCTCTCTGGGAGTAACCGCCGGATTTCCCCTGGCGATGTAGCCGAGAATGCGCATGATGGCGGACTTGGTATCAATGTCTCTTGAAGTTTCGGACGACTTTCTCCGATCTGAACCGGAACGGCCGTATCCCTTTTTGATTTTATCCTCTTCTTTTTCTTCTCTGTCTGTTGAATGCGAGCTGAAATAAACCTTATAAAATAACACGGCAACAACTATCACAAAAATAATCGGCATGTATAATTTGCTGATAAAATCAAGAATCCAAACAAAAAGAACCATAAGTTATGTCAAATACGAGGAATAAAAAACGTTGTTTCGAATAATTTCAGTAATATATCACCATCAGTAATAATTTCATTTCTTTTATGTCAGATATGTCTGATTTCGAGAAGATGTTCAATTTTGTACCGGAGCTTTCCTGAATGAATCAGCAGCGGAAGAGGCTCGCCTTCACCTGTCAGGGCAACAGCTGTCGCAACGATTTTTTATGCGTGATTTTTATTACTCCGGAAATCATAAAAGCAGTTGAAAAACAGAATTATAAGGACATCGCATTAATACTTCTTGTATGGGGAGGATTATCCGCTTTATCGTCAAACCGGCTGCAGTATGGCGGTCATTGTCATGATTGCGGTATTCATCCTGCTTCTGATAAATATTCCCCACTGCATATCAGGTCTGACGATATTCAGCAGATGGATTATAACGCATCCATAAATACAGTGGTAAAGGGAACAAGATCAGACGTTCCTGTCTTAACGGTTATGCGTTTGAATGCGCCTGTTTCAGTCTGGTAATAGGTTCTGAATATATTCATGCCTGTGACGGCCGCATATACAGAGAGGCAAGAGAAGAAAAATCATTCCTCGTCACACCGGATCAGTTTCAGGTCATGATGATAATGATGCAGTTCTATCCGGACAAGCCTGCAGACAATCCTCACTATATCAGCATAGAAGCACCTCGCGGTTATATCTCCGTAGACTGGCATACCTCAGCTCCGGTTCCGGGACAGGCCGGATACAGACTGATTTAAGCGCTGTCCGTATCGAATCCGGAAAGAACTGCATGTTCTGGTTCCGGATCTGATTCACGATTAATCATGTTCCGGCAGTACGGCATGAATGTTTAAATCAGATATTCCGATCTATAATAGACATGTAAGTCGAAGTTGAAATATGGTTTAATCCGGAGATCAGCATGAAGAACTCATTCAGAAATTTTTCAGAGAAAACGGTCTGCCTTGCTCTGTCACTGACAGCCATGACTCTTACCACGGACGTTTATGCGGGATTCAGCGAAGGAAATCAGAAAGCCGGTCTGGCAGCCGTGTACACGGTAAAAGACAGTTTCGCATATCCGGAAGCCTTCTACGGCAAACAGTTTCTTGACGATAACGGCAGAATAAAAGCCATGTTATATCTCGCCAACTATCCGAAAAATCTCACGAATCACCATAAGATAGCCGCCACGCTGGTGCCGAAGGTATTCGGATGTACCAGCATTGAGGTTGCTCCTCCGCCTCAGGACGATGATTTCATCGATGATCACGCATCTTTTAAAAACTGCAGAATATCCGATGACCTTAGCTATAACGGCGACATATACGTTTCCGGAGGTTTTTATCAGATTATAGTTCATACTCCTGATTTTCCGGAAAACTTCATATCCGAAATAATGGAATACGACGAAAGCTTTCAGCTGAGTCTTGCGGCTCAGGACTATCCGTCGGCTGAAGCTCCGTCAGCAACCCCTGATTCTCTTTCCGTTCCTCAAGGATACGTGGTTCTCCCGACTTTCAGATATCCGGATTTTCATGAAATGCCTGATATTGCCAGGACGTTTATCAATCCTGAAACCCGACAGCTGTTCAGCTATGTCATCCTCAGAAAAAGCAGTCTGGGAGACAGGGTTCCTGCCGAGGAAATACAGGATTTCTGTCAGAACACCATACCACTCGAAAAAGCTGGGAATTCAGCCGGACTGTATACATTCAGAGACTGCACGTCACTGCAGTACAGTGTTCCCGTTATTACAGACGGTTCGATTTTACAGCAGCCTGACGGAAGCCTGATATTTGAGATTCACAGCAGAAATATTACTGATGCGGAGCTTGAAACCTTTATGAAAAATCTAAAGTAGATTCCTGCGCTGCATAAATTCGGGCGGAGGATGTGGGATGCGGACAAAAAAATTAAAAATATTATCCGTACCGTGTCTATTTTTTTAATTTTTATTCCGAACGTCTAAATTTCGTGCTATAGATATAAAAAATGCCCAGCACACAGAACAACCGGAGAACAGTCTCCGGTTCTCCGGTTAAAAACGGCAATCCTTAAAAATAAACGTCTTCACTTTCATGGAGTTTCAGATATCCGCATCAGTCATCACCGGCATCAATGCTTTTTGAAAGCTTAAACAAATCTTTGATTTCACCAATGGACATTTCAGTAATCCATTTTTCCCCGGACTCTACCGTAAGATCGGCAAGTTCCCTCTTGGCTCGAATCATTTCATCGATTTTTTCTTCAAAGGTGCCTTCACAGATAAAACGATAGACATTGACGTTATTTTTCTGCCCGATACGGAAGGCTCGGTCTGTCGCCTGATTCTCTACTGCCGGATTCCACCACAGATCATAATGAATCACGGCGGATGCGGCAGTTATGTTAAGACCGGTACCGGCGGCCTTCAGGGAAAGAATCAGCACAGGACGGTGACGGTCGGTCTGAAATACACTGACCATCCGTTCGCGTTCCTTAAGGGAAATGCTGCCGTGCAGAAAATCAGCGTCAATATTCATCTTATCCTTAAACCATGAGGCAATAAGCTCTCCGGTAGAGGTATACTGCGTAAAAATAATGGTCTTTCTGCCGGCATCCCTGAGGGATGATACCAGTTCTAGAAGAGTCCCCGCCTTGCCGGAGGTCTCCCATTCAGAGGAAGCTGTAGTGTCATAGCAGTGCGGAGCATTACAGATCTGCTTGAGAGCGGTAATCATTGACAGAATGATTCCCCGTCGCTGCTTCTGGAAATCACTGCCTTCAGAATCTCCCTTTTCCAAAATGGAAACGGCATTATTCACGACTGACTCATAAAGCACCTTCTGTTCGACTGTCAGAGAACAGTACTGCTCGGTAACTATTTTCTCAGGCAGATCGCTTATTATGGATTTATCTGTTTTCATTCGACGCATGATAAACGGAGAGGTAAGACGTTTAAACTGCTCCAGAGATTTAAGATTCTTCTCCCGTTCAATCGGCACGGCATATGCCTTGTTAAATGATGACATGCTGCCGAGAAGCCCCGGATTGGCAAAATCCATAATTGACCAGTATTCCATCAGTCTGTTTTCCACCGGTGTGCCGGACATGGCGATAAAGCCGTCTGATTTCAGAGAGCATACTGCTTTTCTGGTAGTTGTGGAGGCATTCTTGATGTTCTGAGCTTCATCAATAATCAGTATTCTGATTTTCATTGAGGCAAAAAGCTCCGTTGCAGATCTGAGTTTGCCGTACGTAGTGATAACCACATGCCCTTTCTCAGGAATCTCCGCTCCGGGACCGTATACTACGGAATACTTAAGTTCCGGAGCAAATCTGGTTATTTCCTTCTGCCAGTTGATAAGCAGAGTTTTCGGAACCACCACCAGCGCTCTTGCTTTATTAAATTCTCCGGCAAGACGCATCGACTCCAGAACGGCAATAACCTGCAGTGTCTTACCGAGCCCCATATCGTCGGCGATGATGGAGCCTATGCCCAGCATGGCGTTGTTGTAAAGCCAGCTGAAACCGCTTACCTGATAAGGACGTAGTTCTGCCTTAACCGTGGCAGGCACTTCGATATTCCTGCGTCTGAACAGTCCGTTAAGAGTGGCGGTGGCAGTATCATCAAGGACCACATCTATTCCGGAAAAACTTCCGGTAATGGCGGCCAGCACCAGTGCATTGCCGGAAACAGCCTTTTCCGTCTGTTTCTTCTGCTTAAGGAGATTCTTAACATCATCAGCGGTAAAATAAAGGTACCGCCCCTTGAAACGAACAAGTTTTTCGGCATTGTCGACAAGCCAGGCAAAATCGTCCGGTGAAAGCTCCAGATCCCCTGCCGTATACTCCCAGTCATAGGACAGTATCTTTTTAAGATTGATAAAGCTTAAGCTTCCACCCGGCATCCCTGACGAGGAGATCTTCATCTTCACTGCCGGTTTAAGAAGCTTCTTCATGCTTTTCGGCATGACAATCCGGCAGCCGATGATCTTTAAAAGAGGAAGAGAGCTGATAAGAAGTTCTTCCAGCTCCTTTATGGAAAGTTTTATTCTATCCTTACCGGTATTAAGCAGAGTATTCAGTGCAGGACAGCAGAATGTTAGCTTTCCGGAAAGCTTCAGAACATCAAAATAACATGGATCGGCTGGGTTCGCCAGCACTCTGGCAAGAGGAACAGCCTCATTTCCAAGTCTTTTGGAACTTAAACTCAGAGAAAAATAAACATTTACCGCATCATCCGCCATTTCGGCTGATGTCCCTTCGGCTTTGGCAGAGCCGTGCTCCGCCGTGTTTTCACCGGCGGAAGATTCAGTAATCGAAATAAGCGGAACCATATCCCCGTCAAGCAGATGGAAGGAAACCAGCCATTTTTCCAAACTGGTGTATTCAGGAAGCAGACCGTTATAGGCAATAGCGGCACCGGGAGTATCAAAAAGAAGATCAAATACAATATCATCCGAGTAGGTTTTATCGTACTCATCAAAATAGGTGTCCTGAATGATATTCGAAACAAAGTAGCCGATGGCTGTGGTTCCGATAAAAAGTGCTGACGGTTCCGCATCTCCCTCTACGGCCACTATTTTTCTGGAAAAGCCCTTCAGGATATTACCGGTCCTGGTACATAAAGCTCTGACATCAGGAGCAAGCAGTGCCGGAATCCAACGGCAGGATACAGCCTCGGAAGACTCGTCTTTTATAAGTCTTAACTGTTTAATCATCAGACCGTATTCCGGCTCAAACCTTATAATCTGAGGAATAATCGCACCTGAAACCACCAGCTTGAGGGCAATATAGTAAAGTCTGAGACAGATTTCCTCCTCGGTAGAATAGCAGGAGCTAATCACTTCCGAATCAGGTATTCCCGGAAGTCCGGATATTCTGTCAGTGATATCGTGATTTACCAGAATACCGCAACCGGTGTATGCCATGACCGCATTAACGGCATCCAAGCCTTTTTTCTGAACGGGATTTACATACTTATCGGCGTAGCTTTGACGTTTTTTACTCCATCTTTTTAAAACCGTTTTATTGACGGTATCACTAGAAATCAGACTGCCTGCCGTAACCACGTTTTCATTTTTCTCAGTGATTTCCGGAAAAACATCTACTCCGAGACGAAAAAACCTGAGAGCATCTTCGCCTATATCTGTATTTTTTAATACGGCTTTAGCTTTTTTAGCGGCTTTTTGAAGCAGTTTGCCGTATTTACTTCTGAAATTCCCGAAAACATAACCAGCAGGACTTTCCGGCAGCAGATTCATAAGATCTTCGAAAAGATTCGGTACCGGTTCAAAGGAAAGCCTGTCCAGCATACTCAGAAGACGGTTTTCCTCCTCGCTGTTTCCGGAAGTATCCTTCAGGAAACCGGTGCTGCAGTTTTCATCATCAGTTTCTTCATCTGCCGGCAGTCCAGATTCAGATTCACATTCATGTCGCTTATCATCATGGCCGGAAAATCCGGATATCTCGTTCCATTTAGGAACACTGACCTCCATAGCCCTATCCAGATTAATCTCACGGTTCTTAAGCTCCTTGAGCAAATCTATACCGCGCATTCTGAAAAGTACAAAGGGATCCCGGTCAATCTCCATGCTCATCATGTATATAACAGCGGCAATATGTTTGCACGGCACGGCAAAATCAGGACAGTTGCAATTCATTTCCAGATCTCGCCACTGTCTCGGGAATATACTGATATCAAGAGACGAAGCAATATCAAGAAGATCAGGATCAAGTATTCTATTTGACAGAGAAGCCATAATATTCGGCTTCGTCATAATGAGATCCATCAGTTTTTCCAAGTCATTGGCAGATACCTGAGGAACCGTAATGGTAATCCTGTAGGATGAAGCATAGTGACCTTTAACCTTTGCGGAAATAACATTTTCAGTAATAGTAAGATCCAATACCTTACCGGTATTGGCATAAGTTTTTCCGCGGGGAATCCGGTTGGCATTATCGATTTTAGTCAGGGATGCAAGCCATTCCTTTCCCCACCATGTTGTACCGTAAGATGTAGCCATAAAAAATCCGTTTAAAAAGGCAGATCTAAGTTAAAATCCGTCACCAAATCATCTGTTAATCATAAATGATCACAGTATACCAAAACATCGACTTTCTGGAAAATTCAGCTATATTTTCGGGATAATCACTTTTTTATGTGATTGCCAAAAATAAAACCGGTATTCATCACCATAACATCTCTTAAATATTGATATTTACAGTAAAACGCTTTAACACTGAAGACAGTAAGTATTGTAACCCGTTTCATCCGGCGGTTGACAGCCGTAAATTACGCTTTACGACCTCAAAGGTGTCAGGGCAACCGCATAGGTGTCAGGCATTATTTGAAAATCAGAAATTCATTATGGCGGAAGAATCAGTAAAATTATTAAATTCCCCTTATGGTGTAGTTGCATACGAAAGTTTTAAACTTCGAAACCGTGCCTTTGCAGATAAAAGCGGCATAATTCTGCATCTTGATGATGATGGTATGACACCATACCCTGTTCTTCTCCGTCCGAGACGCTTCGGTAAAAGCACCTTTGTTCAGATGCTTAAGTGCTTTTACGACATATCGTACGCTGACAGATATGAAGAACTGTTTTCCGGAACTGCCGTATATAATGAAGATCTGGAAAGCCACAACACATACCATGTACTGGACTTTGATTTTTCAGGAGTATCCGGTGATGACAAGAATACATCAATCAATGGATTTATCACAGCAGTTGATTTAGGAATTACCGATTTTATTGAACGTTATCCCGATTTTGTTTTCAATCCTACAGAGGAGGAAAAGAAAACACCTTCCAGCTTTATCAGATCCTTTTTTAAAGCATATAAGCTGTATCTGTCCAAGAAATCTCTTTACTTAATAATTGACGAATATGATAATTTTGCCAACAGTATTCTCTCTCAGGATTTGTAACTCTTCAAAGCAATTACCGGTACGGGGGGATTTCTTGAGGATTTCTATGCTGCCATAAAAGACGGGGCTAAACGCGTTGTCGCCAAAACCTTTATTACCGGGGTATCATCCGTTTCCCTGGATTCACTTACCTCCGGATTTAATATTTCACTGAATGTCACTTCTGATAAATGCTTTAATGAACTCAACTTTCCCACATGATTTTGAGTGGAAAAACATAGCGCAACCTTAATCCATGCGGTTTAGGTGTTTTTTAAAAACATGTATTGATTTTTATGACAATTTTGGAGTTTTTTTGGTGGCGAATTCTTCGTACAGACCTAATACGAAATCCTGAATATAAGCAATCTGTTCGGTAAACCAGCTGCTGAGCATTTTGAAAGCCAGTACCATTGCCTTTTCGTAACAGCTTTTTTTCAGATACTTTCTGTCACGCAGAGCCTGTACATAGCCCATGAAGGTATTCATCAGTGTATCTAATGCTATATTCAGATGTATTTCCTCCAAT
>NZ_JNKD01000034.1:0-31725 GCF_000701925.1 Ruminobacter sp. RM87
ACGAGATGCAGCCAGAGGGAGGCATCGCGGCGTTCATCCTCGTCGATGACCACGAGACTGCCGCCGGCTCCGAGGATGCCGAAGACGTCGAATACGGAAAGGTCGAAGTCCATGGCGGAGATGGCCATGGCGCAGTCGGATGATGAGATGCCGGCTCTGCGGGTGATGTCCAGAATGGTGTTCATGGCGCCGCGGTGACTGATTTCCACGCCTTTAGGTTCACCGGTTGAACCGGAGGTGAAGATGATGTAGGCAGGTGAGTCAGGATGAACGCGTACAGGAGAGGCCAGAGGCTCGCATGCGGAAGTGTCCATAGGGTTTACGAAAGAAACCGCAGCGTCACCGGAGTCAAAAGGCATGGTGGTGAGCACGGTCTTTATCCCGGCTCTGGCAAGGATTTTTGTCTTGCGGGAGACAGGCTGGGTAACGGAAACGGGTACATAGACTGCACCGGCTGCGAGAACCGCGAGGACGGAGATAATCTGCAGAGGTCCGCGTGGAACGGAAACCGCAATTCTGTCGAGAGGTTTTACGACGTGCTGAATGAGGAGAGAGGCCACGCGCATGACGGAGGCGTGCATCTGACCGTAGGTTACGGTGCTGTCGCCGTAGAAGAGAGCGGGACTGTCAGGACGTGTTTCGGCATTGGTGAAGATTATTTCCGCAAGAAGGGTGTCAGACACCGGAGCACCGGTACTGTTTATTCTCTTTCTTACATCAAGCTGTCCTTTCGGAATGTCATTAAGGTAAACGCGGCCGAATCCGTCGTCTGCGGAACCGATTTCGGCAAGAAGGTCCGTATAAGCTGAGAACATGGTGCCGACCAGTCCTTTCGGAAACATGGAATCAACGGCATCAAAGCAGACCATGAGACCTTCAGGCATTTCATAAATCTGATGATCCAGACATACCTGCGGAGTCTGGGATATCATGTAGTCAAGCGTGCCGAGAGATGAAGTCACTTCGCTGTCGGTAAGTTCGGTTCCCAGGTTGCAGGCAAAAACCACCGGAGCTGTCAGACCGTTGCTGTATTCGTTTCTTGCCAGCTCTCTGAGCACCCTTATGGCCGAGTAGGCGGTGTGGGCACAGTCCTGATGGAATCTGTCCTGCAGTCTTTTCGCATGCTCTGCGAAGGTCAGATTTTCAGAGTAGTCACATTCGAGAAGAAGAAGGTTGGTAAAGTCGGCGACCGCATGTTCAATGTTTTCATTTTCAGTATCACGGTTGAACAGCGGCACGTTTATGAGAAATCTGGCAGAGCTGCTCCATCTTGATATGACCATGCCGTATGCCGCAGCCAGAGTCATGGCCGGAGTTATTCCGTGTGCCAGGGACTGCTTTTTTATGCTGTTCCAGATGTCAGTGCCGATGACCGTTTTGTATCTGGTGAAATGAGGTGTCATGCCGGTATTGCCGGTATACGGAAGCTGAGGACCGGAAGGCATGCTCTCAATACGTTTTTTCCAGTATTTTTCCGCTTCCAGGAATTCTGTTTCGCTGCGTTTTTTCTGCTGTTCAAGGTACTGTCTGAAGCTCCAGTTCTCAGGAGCCTGTATATTCTTTCCGGAATAGAGTGCGGCCAGATCGTGCAGGAGTATGTTTAAACTCTGAACGTCTGACACAAGCAGATCAACATCAAAGAAGATTCTGTAACTGCCGTCGGGATACTGCAGAAGTTCAAGTCCGATAACCTTTCCGCGGCTGATATCCAGCTTACGGTGTGAATTACGCTCCCTTATGGCTTCTGCCTGTCTGCGTGCCGAAACCATGTCTGAGTTTCGGAAATCATGAATCTTCAGCGGATCATTATGATTTTCCTTTACGTTGCGCTGTCTGCCGTTCTGCGTGAAAATGGTTCTCAGCATCGGATGAGCCTCTATAAGCCTGCTGAAGGCAGTGTCAAGGCGGTTTTCATCAATGTTTTTTCCGGTGATTTCCAGATATGCATGGCAGGATACGCCTCCGAGCTGCTGGTTTTCGTCGCGGCCTACCCAGTATGCATACTGCACGTCTGTCAGTTCATACTCGCCTTCATCATCAGCTGCTGTACGGACTTCGGGATGTCCCCCGTCTTTTCCGATACCGTCTTCTTTTTTCTGAACCCTTCGGCTGAGTTTTTCCGACCATGATTTCAGAGTCGGTTCGGTGATGAGTTCGGCAAAGGTTATCTTTATTCCGTTTTTTCTCCATCTGCTTACAAGACGCATTATGCTGATTGAATCAACACCGCATTCGAGGAGACTGCTTTCGGGAGAGGTTACGGCAACTTTAGGAAACATTGTCTTGATAAGAGCAGTGATTCCCTGAATACTGGTATCTGTACTGGTATTTTCGGACATCTTTTTTCTCGGAATGAAATATAGTTAACAATTCAAAATTCAATAAAAAATCTTCTGATTAAAGATATGTTTTCAGAACTGAAAAACATTTATCAGTAAAATCAGAAGATGACTGTTTTATCTTAAATAATTCTGTATAATGGTTAGCGGTTGCTAACACGTGTTAGTTAATGCTAACAAAAATATCAATTTTTTTCCAAATGTCAACTGCGGAGTAATATCGTGATTTTTTTATCAGACGGATGACTCAGTCCGGAGAAATGATGTCGTCAATTCGTTGAAAATAAAGGGTTTAAGTTACTTTTTAGTTTTCTTTCGTACTGCTTTTCATGGTGAACAGTCATTCATCAGAGCACCGAAAAAGAAAAATATTATTACATGGCAATATGTTAAATACCGCTGTTTTTTCATGCCGGTTTCCGGTAAGAAACGCGGTTTTGCATATGATTATGTCTTTTATGACGGTCCTGATTACCGGACATAAAGTCTCCGGAAGGTTTTCAGGACACCTCAGGCCGGGAGCATAAGATTCTGCCTGATTTGAGAAAGGTGAGTTATGGTTCAAGAAAATGCACTTAACAGTCGTGATTTAATTACCGTCGGACTGTTTACCGCCATTATTGTGGTGATTACCATGATCGTCATGGTTATAGGATTTATTCCTGTTCTTCTGCCTCTTTACTGTGTTTTTATTCCGCTGCTTTCCGGAATCCCGTTTATGCTGTTCTTAAGCAGGGTGAGAAAATTCGGCATGATTATGCTGATGAGCATTCTGCTGGCTCTGTTCCTGCTGCTTACGGGAATGGGATGGTATACGTTTCCCCTGGTACTGATTACCGGGGGTTTATCCGAACTTATAGTCAGAGCCGGTCACTACCGGAGTCTGACATTGGACATTGCGGCATATGCGGTATTCAGTATTTGGTGTTTCGGCAGCTACATTCCTCTGATATTCATGGCAGACAGATTCTGGGAGGAGAATGCCGTTTACGGCAGTGAATACATAGAAACCGCCAAAGGCTTGTTTCAGCTGTGGATGGCTCCTACACTGATCTTCATGTGTGTTTTTTTCGGCTGGGTCGGGGGAATGATCGGCGGCAGAATGCTTAAAAAACATTTCATAAGAGCGGGAATTGTCTAGAAATGATGTCTGTAAGAAAGGGGGACAGTCTGCTTGATCCCCGTACCAAGATGATGCTGCTGGTTACTCTGCCGACTTTTCTGCTCGGAGGAGCGGGAGGCGAATATTTCAGATGGATAAGTCTGTTTCTTTCCCTGCTCCCGTTTCTTTTTCTGCTGCGGGCCGGAAATTATTTTTCAGGATTCGCCGGGCTGTCGGTATTTGCTTCAGTATACGCCTCAGGTTTTATGATTAGTCCGGAAAACTCGGGAGCCGCATACTGCCTGTATCTGTTAATTTATGAAGTATGCTGTCTTCTGATGCCATGCGGAATACTTGCTGCCTTTGTCGTCAGAACAACGCATGTGGGTGAATTAATAGCGGGAATGGAAAGAATGAAAATTCCCGGCTGTATCACCATACCTTGTACAGTGATGTTCAGGTTTTTTCCGACACTGCTGGAGGAATATTCATCCATCGGCAGAGCCGTGAGGATGAGAGGAATCAGTATCGGCAGCGTGGGACCCGTCCGTTACGTGGAATACAGAATGATTCCTGTTCTCATGAGTTCCGTAAAAATCGGCAACGAACTTACTGCGGCCGCCTTAACCAAAGGGCTTGGATCGCACCGGAAAAGAACCAGTATCTACCGGCTGGAATTCAACGCCGCCGATATTATTCTGCTGACAATGTGTTCGGCTGTTTTCGTGCTTTTATTCCTGCATCTGTCAGGTATTTCCTTCTGGCATTCATGATTTCGGGGACAGCTTTTTTTATTGACAGATATACAGGAGAAACAAACAGATGCTGAAGTTGGACAATGTTACTTTTTCATATGCAAGCCCTGCGGAAAACCTGACTGAATCAGTGCATCCGAGGAACGGTGAGGCGTCGGATCCGGAAAATTCACGTGAAAGTGTACAGGTACTTAAAAACGTCAGTCTTGAGGTGAAAAAGGGAGAACTTGTTATTCTCACAGGACCTTCAGGATGCGGAAAAACCACGGTTCTGAGACTGTTTAACGGACTGATTCCGGAATATTTCGGCGGAACGGTGGAAGGAAAGGTGGAGATTGACGGAAGGGATGCCGGCCGGATGAAAGTCAGTGAAATATCACTTATTGCCGGAACTGTTTTTCAGAATCCCAGAAGTCAGTTTTTCAATGCAGACAGCACGGGGGAAATGGCCTTCGCCTGTGAAAACAGAGGAATGGATCCTGATGAGATTGAAAGACGCATTCTCAGAACAGGTGAGAAACTTGGAATGAAAAAACTGCTCGGGCGCAGTCTTTTCAGACTGTCGGGCGGTGAAAGACAGAAAATAGCCTGCGGCTCCGTGGATGTCTGCGGAAGTGAGGTGATTCTGCTGGACGAACCGTCTGCAAATCTTGATTACGCGGCGTCAGAGTCTCTTCATGATCTGATTAAAACGTGGAAGAATGAAGGAAAAACGATTCTGGTTTCGGAGCATCGTCTGGCTTATCTTGCGGATCTGGCTGACAGAATTGTCATCATGAACAAGGGGATAATCACCGGAGAGCTGAATCAGGAACAGCTCAGAAGACTCAGTTCCCGGGAGCTTGGGACAATGGGGCTGCGCGGCTGTGTTCCGGAGGCTCCTGAAAGCATCCCCCTGCCTGACGTTCAGCCGGAAGACGAGGTTATGACACTGAGAAATTTTGATTTCAGATACGGCTGCGGAATTTTTTCCGGTAAAAAAAATTCAGAAACTTTTCATTATGATGATATCAGGATAGCGGTGAACAGAATAACCGCGGTAACAGGGTGCAACGGTGTCGGTAAAACAACTTTTCTGAACTGTCTCTGCGGCATGGAGAAGAAGTGCCGGGGGACCGTTGTTCACGGCACTGAAAAATATGACGGACCTGCCAGACTGAACAGGTTTTTCATGGTGATGCAGGATGTGAACCATCAGCTGTTTGCAGAAAGCGTTGAGGAAGAACTGATGCTCTGCATGGTAAACAGTAATTCCGGAAGGGAAGAAAAAGAGGCCAGGGTGAGTGAAATTCTCAGAAAGCTGGATTTGTATGAATTCAGACAGGCTCATCCGATGTCGCTTTCCGGAGGACAGAAACAGCGCGTGGCCATTGCATGCGCACTGTGTTCCGACAGGGAGTTTCTTCTTTTTGACGAACCGACCAGCGGTCTGGACTACGGGCACATGCTGTCAGTTGCCGGGCTTCTGAAGGATCTCAGGGACATGGGAAAAACCGTTATTGTGGTTACCCATGACAGTGAGCTTATAAGAAGCTGCTGTGACAGAATGGTTCGCATTTCCGGTGAAAAAGTATCAGCGTGAGTTTCAGCTGATTCTGATTCACGGACAGTCCGGTTTTCTGTTTTTATGTGCAAATAATTCCCATCATGTCAGATTGGAGTATCTGATTTTTCTGATAAGATATTCAGGTCCTCAAAATTCATATCCGTTCATACGGTCCGACGTGACCGTATGAACCTTCAGAAATGCCCGCGGCGGTTTTGTAGTCTTTTAAATATTCCGCCTCAGACATGTATCCATATTGCATTGTCGTTATTCCTGCGGTTCAGGCATGGTATTCATTCCTGATTCATCTTTTCCAGTAATTAAGGGAGTTATTTGTAAATTATGGATTCAATAAAACTTTGGACGGAAGAAGAACAGAATTTTTACGGTAAAAACGTCTGGCGGGAATCAACCATTCCCGAAGAATTTACCGAATGGTGCACATCCTTCTCCGGCAGAACCGCACTGATAAGCGGTGAGGAACAGCTTACCTACGGAGAACTTTATAAAAGATGCATTGAGATGAGTTCCTGGCTTGCGGAACGTAACGTGCGCCGCGGCGAATGTGTTCTGCTTCAGATGCCTAATTCCATAGGTTTTATGATTGTTCTTTTTGCCATCCTCCGTATCGGCGCGGTACCTGTTCTTGCTCTTCCTGCTCAGAGAGCCTCAGATGTGATAGCGCTGTGTGCCCTGGCCGAACCTACGCATTACATAGGTGTTAACAGATACCTGAGTACTGACTACGGTGAGGTGACGGACAGACTCAGGAGCGAACAGCCTCAGATTCAGATAATTACTTTCAGTACGGATGAAGACCCTGATCTTATGCTCCGTGAATGCAGAAGTTCATATCCTGTCGAGGCCTGTCACGGCAGTAATCTTGATATCGCACTGCTGCTTCTTTCCGGCGGAACGACCGGAACTCCGAAACTTATACCGCGTACCCATGCGGGATATTCCTATAACTATCGTACCATGGCGTCAATCACCGGGATGGACGGGGACAGTGTTTATCTGAACATTCTTCCGACCGCGCATAATTTTTCACTGTCATGTCCAGGAATTTTCGGGGTTTTAAGCAGAGGCGGAAAAATCGTGATTGCCGGATCCGGAAGCTTTGATGAAGGATTTGAGCTTATTGCCAGACACGGGGTGACCATTACGGCCATGGTGCCGACACTTACCAGATTATGGGCCGAGGCCGTTGAATGGGACGAGCCTGATCTTTCCAGTCTGAAACTTCTGCAGGTGGGTGGAGCCAGACTGGATCCTTCAGATGCGGAATTCATTATGAAGCGGTTCGGCTGCAGACTGCAGCAGGTGTTCGGAACAGCTGAAGGTCTTATCTGCTGTACCAGACCGGATGATCCGGACAGTGCGGTACTGCATTCCCAGGGAAGACCTATATCAGAGTATGACGTCTGCCGTATTGTGGATGATGAGGAAAGGGATGTACCGGAGGGACAGACAGGGGAACTTATTGTAAAGGGACCGTATACCATTCATGAATATTATCGCGCGGGTGACAGAAACAAGGGAGCATTCACGGTGGACGGATATTACCGCATGGGGGATCTTGTACGACTCAGGGAAGACGGTAATTTTGAAGTGGTTGGAAGAATCAAGGAGCAGATAAACCGAGCCGGTGAAAAGATTGCCGCTGCGGAAGTTGAAACCCTGCTTCTTAAACATCCGTGTATCGAATCATGTGCCGTGGTTCCCGTAAAGGACGAGGTTCTCGGGGAAAGAATATGCGCCTTTGCCATTGGTGAGGAGGTTAAGCTCAATGAAGTCAGAGATTTCCTCATGAATAACGGTCTCGCCCTGTACAAGCTGCCGGATCAGCTGGTGTTTATTGACAGATGGCCTCTTACCGCCGTCGGCAAGGTGGATAAGAAGCGTCTGTCACAGATTGGAGCCGAAGCTGCATGAGATAAGACGGCATGTTATCTCCGTTTGTGATAATTTTTGTTAGTTAATGCTAATTCCTGTTAACATAAGCTAACAATCATGATAATGTAGCAGTGTCTTGTTGATATCTTTTAGATGTGTAGTCCGTCAGCTGACTGAGATCTGAAAATAATGTGGATTTTGAGGATAATCCGTATGAATTTCCGGGCAGTCAGATGACGGACTTTTATTAAAGACTTTAAATTTTTCATCATCCCGTTCAGGAGAAAACAATGAAAAGAATAATGCTAGGCGCCGGACTGATTATGGCCTCTCTGATGTCTGCGGATCTGTCAGCAGAAAGTACAGGCCTGAGCGGACGGGACATAGCGGTAATGGTAAATGAAGCAGACAGCAGTAAGGATATGCACAGAAATGCCGTAATGGTTATTGAAAGGGGAAAGCAGAAGCTGGTGCGCAGAATGGAAATGTGGTCCATGCACAGCGGTGAGGAACGCCGTTCGCTGATCCGCTTCAGTTCTCCGGCCGATATTCAGGATTCACAGTTTCTTTCATGGACACATGAGGATGTGAAAAAGGATGATGACCTGTGGGTGTTTTTCCCTTCAGAGAACATGGTTAGACGCATCAGCGGAGGCGGCAAAAAAAGCTCCTTCATGCGCAGCAGTTTCGCTCTTGAAGATATTGAATACCGCAGTGTTGATGCCGACAGGCACGAATTTCTGCGCGAGGATACGGTAAATAACCGCAGGGTGTGGGTTATCGAATCATCGGCAATTGAGGAAAAAGCGGCAGAAACCGGATACGGCCGCAGGGTTGTATATGTTGACTGTGAATATCATCTTCCGGTGAAAATAGAATATTACGATACTCATGACCGTCTGCTTAAAACCATGCTGGCGGGAGATTTCAGGCAGATAGCCGGAATCTGGTCGGCAGGAAAAATGATAATGCAGGAGGAGGGAAAGAATTCACGAACTCTCATGCAGTATACGGATGTTTCCTATAATCAGGGTGTGGATTCATCAATATTCGAACACAGCAATCTTAAAAGGTAGCTTCACGGCTGCCGCGGCGGTCATGCCTCCGTTATCCTGATTTAAAATCTCCGGCGCCTGACGGCGTTCGGAGATTTCAGAAAAGTTCACCGTACTGAATACACTCTTTTTTAAGTATGCACAGATGAAAAAATTATGTCTGCTTGCGTGGGCCCTGCTGCTGTCTGGCACGGCTCATGCCGAAGATCCGTTTTCCTTTGATCTCACCGACGGGAGCGAAGACGGAGAGGATTCGACGTCATCATATAATTTCAGATTCACCAATTCCATTGAGGCCAGAATGAGAAAATTCATCCGGCACGATGATTTTCTGTCCTCAAGACTCCGTCTTAATTCCTCGTTTCTTTATGAAACTGAATGGAGTTCCCTTTATGTCAACGGGTTTTTTGACTATGACGAGTCAGTCAGAAAGTACGACCGCCGTTTCAGAGCCACGCTGTACGAACTGTACGCAAAAATCAACGGTTCATCGGCCGGAATGAACGGTACGGTGGTAAGTCTGGGAAAAATGAGGCTTTCATGGGGAGTCAACGACGGCAGAAGTACCGTTGATATGATTAATGCCACGTACATGAAGGATCCTCTTGCGAACGGCCGTACCGTCTTTAAATGGCCGGCATGGCTTGCAAGAGTGGAACAGTCTTCCGCGCTGGGAAATCTGGAGGGAGTCCTGCTGCCGTTCGGCAAGGACAGACAGATGGCGGAATACGGAAGTCCATGGGAGCCGGAATACGTTCATAACCTGAGGAGTATGGCTGATTCCGGACAGCTCTCCCTTACCGAACATATGAATCCGCGAAAGGTTGAATGGGGAGTGCGTTATGTCAAATACATGACGGGTTTTGACTTCGGAGCTTCGTACTATTCCGGATTTTCCGATCTCCCGTGCGTAAAGTACCGTGACGGAAACATGTTTCTGCTGGAACCGGTACGTTCCCGGACGGCAGGGGTAAACGGAGCCATGTCCCTCGGGAGCAGTACCTTAAGAGCTGAGCTTTCAATGACTGCCGATGCCCCGGTCTACGACGGGAGCGGAGGTCTTTACTACTCCGATCTTCATCAGGTGATAGTCGGATGGGATCGTAATTTTGACTTTGATATCTACGCCAATCTCCAGTTCTTCAGTGATCATTATCTTCATGCCGAAGATGACTTCGGCATGACAGCCTCTCTCAGCCAGAAGTATTTTAACGATTCCCTGAATGCCGGTGTGAACGCACTGTGGGGGAGAGGAAGAGAACATACTCTTGAAGTATATTCCGAGTATGCCGTCAGCGACAGTCTCACGGTAAGTCTCAGGGGATTCTGGATCGGCGGAGGCTCCTCATCTTCCATTTACCGTTCATATGACGGCAATGACTATGCCGAGTTTGGTTTTAAATATTATTTCTGAGGATGATTATGAAAAAGGTTCTGTTTTTGGGAGGATCGGGCAGAGTCGGTGAAACGGCCATCAGGTATCTGCTGGATCATGCGGCTGTCGAACTTACGGTGGTTACCAGAAAAACCGTAATTGATACGGAAGGACTGTGTTCCGGCCGGTCTTCAGTGAAAAACGTACAGGCTGATATAACCTGCGGGGATACGCTTGACAGGCTTCTTGAAGGAACTGATCTCGCAGTCTCATGCGTCGGTCCTTCGCATACGGTCGGCAGTTTCATTATCGATGCATGCGTGCGTCACGGGGTGGCACTGATTGACGTGTCCGGATATGATCCCGCCTTAAAACACCTGGACAGGCTGAATCTGGAAAATCAGATTCATGCTCCTGTTGTGGTTAATTCCGGTCTCCTTCCGGGACTCAGCGGTTCCTATCCCCAGTATCTTATTCACAGGTACGGCGGACATTCCCCCGTAAAGTCGATAGAGGTGTTTTATGCGGGAAGGGATACGTGGAGTTTCAGTTCAGCTGTTGATATTGTATCGAGTCTCGGCGGTTTCGGTGAGAACCGCGGTTTCTGCCGTATTGAATCCGGAAAAATCGTCCGTACCGGGCTCATTGGAGCAATGGTGAAGGTACGTTTCCCTGAACCGGTGGGAACCGTTGCGGGAATGAGCATGTATTCAGAGGAAATGGCCAGACTCATCAAAGCAGAAAATATAGAAAACGCAGTTGTTTCCGGTGCAAATATAGGCAGAAGGGCCGGGGTCAGTCTGATGATTTCAATGCTTCTGAAAAGGTACGGAACAGAAAAAGGGATTATCAGGGGGGCCGAATCCCTGGTTAAGGCTTCGGCCAGGGACGGACTTAAATATCCGCCTTATTACGGCATTCACTGCAGGCTGATTCTTGAAAACGGAAAAACTGTGAAGGGAGTGCTTACTGCCGATGATACCTACAGGGCATCAGGAATGGTGTTAGGCATGAATGCGGTATACATGCTGACTCATGAGATAAAGCCGGCTGGGTATTCAATGCATGAGGCGATTCCTGCGGAATATGTCATTGATAATCTCAGCCGGGAGGGAATATTTTCCTGCCTGCAGGACTCATATGAAAATTAACAGTTATTGAAGAGGCGGTGAATTCATGAATTATGACAGTCTTTCTTTGAACGAAGGGAATGGCTCTGCGGTTAGAAAGGTCGGCTCGGTACTGATTGTCGGCGGCCGCGGAGAAACAGGCAGAACAATTCTGAAGTATCTGGCTTCGACGTATCCGGAGCTGGATATTGCGGTGGCTGGCAGAACAACACCTGAAGAATCGGGACGCTGCAGATTTATCCGCATAGATCTTGACGGTGCGGTATCTCCGGAAACATTCAGAGAGTTTTCTCTGGTGATTGTCGCCTGCGGACCTATGGAAAAACTGCTTCCGGCGGTTCTTGAGCTTTGCATTGAGGCCGGAACCGACGTGATTGACATCAATGATTCGGCAGCGACGGCCGTAAAGGTTCTCGGTTTACATGAAAAGGCCCGGGCAAAGGGGGTAAGAATATATTCCGGCATGGGAATGTCCCCGGGAATATCCTCTCTTATGCTGAGGGAGGTTTCGGAAGGCGGACTGTCGGAAAAGGGAGTATATCGAACCAGAATCTGCATGGGAACCGCTTACGGAGGCGGACCGAGCAGTCCGTACGCCATGCTGGACAATCTGGTAAACGACATACCGGTCTATCGTGACGGAAAAGTCGAGGTTGTCAGGAATCCATGGAACGATGAAAACTCCGGTTTCAGATTTTTCGGAAAGAAAAAGTCCCTTACGACGGTTCCGTACAGTACTCCGGAAATATATTCTCTGTCGTCAGAAAGATACAGGTCAGGCCGGGCATGCGTAAATACTTATGACATCCGCTGTACCATGGAGGGGTTCCCGGTTTATCTGGCAAGGATGATAGCTCTGATAAACCGTAAGGGAAGGTTCAGTGATGTTCTGGCCTCGGTGTTCTATAAAAGCGGGCTCAGGTGCAGAAACAGCCCGAAGGCCGATCCGGACAATCAGATTGTCGTCTATCCCGATGACTGTCCGGAAAAGGGAATTGTGCTTTTCGGCGATGTTTCGTCGTACGATCTTACCGCAGCCATGGCTGTTTCAGTGGCTGACTGTGTGATTTCCGGCAGATTGAACGAGGAGCCGGGGGTATACATGGTTGAACTGCTTTCGGCTGAAAGTGCCGCGGCGGTGAAAGAAGCCCTGAGAAAGCGAAATTTCTTCTGGAAGAGTGTTCAGGAGGTCAAAAGCAGAAAATTTGATGAATGGGGATGGCTCGAAAGGGATGCCTCCCGTGTAGAGACACTCAGACATTTCGGTGAAAACTGGTATACAGTAAAGATTCATCCCCGGATGAGTTCTGTTCAGACCGATATTCTGTATTCTTCGGAACTGTGGCGGAAAATAAGGTATTCATGTTCATTTTTCGGAACATGTCTGTTTGCCGCAAGAGTACTGTTCAGGTGGAAAAAATACGGTTATAAGCTGAGAACCTATGTGAACAGAGGGAAAGAATACGGGGCTCTGGTCAGGGATCTGAGCATGTTTGCCGCAGGTTATTCACTCGCCGGAGAAAAACTCGGAAAGGCTGAAGCCTTAAGACTGTACAGACAGATGTTCATGACGTCCGGCAGCAGTGAAATGTGCTGGTTTCTTCCTAGACCGGAAACCTTCGCTTCATTCAGGGATGGAGGAAAGGGAATACTGATCTATTTTAAGGCCATGATGGAACGTAATCAGCAGTGCGGTTTCCTAAAGCTTGGCAGCCGCACTGATACTGACGGGAACGGCGGAAAGATTACCGTGTTTGAAATCCGCAGCTGCATATATGCTGAAATCTTCACAGAACTGGGTTATCCGGAACTTGCTGACTTCATAAGAGAGGAGGAAAAGAATGAGCTGGCGCGGATTGCGGCTGATTCGGGGCTGTCATACGAGTTCCGCCTGCTTGGTGAGGGAAATGCGGATATTCTGTTCTACGGTGTGTGAATCACCGGCTCATAAGACAGCATGAATCATGATATCTGTCCGCAGAATGAAAGACCGGCATACCATGAGGTATAGTATGAACCCCGGTCTTTCGGCGTGATGTCCCGAAAGTCATTTTTCGGGACGCTTCCTGTCTGAATTACCTGCTTTCTTCAGCAGTCTGTTCGGCAATGAACTTGACGATGCTGTCGGTTCCGGTATTTTCCAGAGTCGGATCCAGATCCTTCACGCCGTCCGCACTTTCCGAAGAAAACTTCACCGTGAGAACAATGATGCCTGATTCAGTCAGAGCCTTTATCACTTCGCCTGCGGCTCCAGTGCCGGCATTTCGGTAATAGTAAACCAGTCGGCCCTGCTGCAGAAGCTTCTGTTCCACTTCTCCGGCAAGTTTCTCGAGAGTTTCCTGACCTGCGGTGCTGCCGCTGCTGCCGAAGTTGAACACGGCTGATTTCTGTCTCAGAAGGTGACGGCGGACATTCTGCGGAGTGTATTCCTGACTGTCGTCACTGTCGTTTACCGTATTCACGATACCGCATGCCGCGGTCATGTTGGTAACGCGGTCGATGAGAATGAATTCCCCGAGTGCTCTGTGTCGGCTGAATTCACTTACTGCAACCGAGTCAATGAATGAAATGCGGCATACCGCGATTTCATTCTTGGAGAGCTCATCTGTTACGACGTGTTCTCCGGTGTTGACGTCAACGGTATACTCGATGGATTTGACCTGAGCGTAAATCTGGCTGGTGCCGAGTTTAATCAGGTAGTCCTTGTGGAAGCTGAATTTCTCATCATCGGTCCACAGTACGGTACCTGTGATTTCACGGGCCACCTGAATGGAATCATCTGATTTCGCCCTGGTAAACACGGAGCCTCTTGAGACGTCAACCTCACGGTCAAGAGACACGGTTACGGGCATGCCGCGACCGGCCTGTTCAACTTCATCAAAGCCTGAGAATATCTGCTTAACCCTGGCTGATTCACCTGTTGGAAGAACGGTCAGCTCGTCGCCCACGTGAAGTTCACCTGATTCAATCTGTCCCTGGAAACCTCTGAAGAACTGGTTCGGACGGCACACTCTCTGAACCGGCAGGTAGAAGCCGGTTTCCTCATTATCCTTGGAGGTATCGGTGTCCTCAAGATATTCGATAAGTGATTTTCCGTCATACCACGGGGTATGCTGTGATCTGCTGATGACATTGTCGCCTGCCTTGGCGGAAAGCGGGATCACCGTGTATTCCTGAAGGGAGAGTTCGTCTCTGAGTTTGGCAATGTCTGCGGAAATATCGTTGAATCTCTTTTCATCAAAGCCGATGAGATCCATTTTGTTGACCGCGAAAACAAAGTGACGGATACCCATCAGGGCACAGATTCTGGCATGACGTCTGGTCTGAACCAGTACCCCCTTTGACGCATCGATGAGAATGATTGCGAGATCCGCAAATGAGGCGCCGACCGCCATGTTGCGGGTGTATTCCTCGTGACCCGGGGTGTCAGCCACGATGAAGCTTCTTTTCTGGGTGGAGAAATAACGGTAGGCCACATCAATGGTTATGCCCTGTTCACGTTCCGCCAGCAGACCGTCAAGGAGCAGGGAGTAGTCAAGTTCACCGTCGCATGAACCGTTAAGGGATTCAGTCTTAAGAGATTCAATCTGGTCACTGTAAAGAAGTCTTGAGTTGTACAGAATATTACCGATAAGGGTTGATTTACCGTCATCAACGCTGCCGCAGGTAATGAATTTCAGCAGCGGTCTTTCATATCTCGTTAATTCAGTCATTTTAGAAATATCCCTCTCTTTTTCTCTTTTCCATGCTGCCCTGAGCTTCGTGGTCGATAACACGGCTGCTTCTTTCCGATACCTTGGCTTCGTTTGTTTCCCTTATGATTTCATCCAGAGTCGTGGCGTCTGATTCCATGGCCCCGGTAAGAGGATAGCAGCCCAGAGTACGGAATCTTACCCTGCGGTATTCGATCTGTTCTCCCGGACGAAGCTTCAGACGGTCGTCGTCAACCATTATCAGGTTGCCGTCTCTTTCAACGACAGGTCTGGTATCTGCGAAATAAAGCGGAACAATGTCGATTTTTTCCCTCTTGATGTACTGCCAGATGTCGCTTTCAGTCCAGTTAGAGATAGGGAATACTCTGATGCTTTCTCCCTTTTCGATCTTGGTGTTGTACAGCTTCCACATTTCAGGACGCTGGTTTTTCGGATTCCAGGCGTTGTCCCTGTTGCGGAAGGAGAAGATTCTTTCCTTGGCGCGGGACTTTTCCTCATCACGTCTTGCACCGCCGAAAGCCGCGGTAAAACCGTATTTAGCCAGAGCCTGCTTTAATGCCTGGGTTTTCATGATGTCGGTGTATGCCGAGCCGTGATCGAACGGATTGATGCCTCTGGCCACACCGTCCTGATTTGTGTAAACCAGAAGCTGAATGCCGTTCTTGGCTGCGGTTTCATCCCTGAACTTGATCATTTCCCTGAACTTCCATGTGGTGTCCACATGCAGAAAAGGGAATGGTGGTTTTTCAGGATAGAAGGCTTTTAATGCAAGGTGCATTAAAACGGAACTATCCTTTCCGATTGAATAGAGCATAACAGGCTTTTCGCATTCGGCAGCCACTTCTCTTATGATGTATATTGCTTCGGCTTCCAGTTTGTCCAGATGGGCCAGGTCTTGCATTTTAGCACTCCTTGTAATTTAGCCGGATACAGTATCCGTATTTGTTTTCAAGCCGTTTTTTAATACGGTCGACGGCTTGTCTGTTATTTCCGTCTGCGGAGAAAGTACTGTTTTCGTCCGCAGGCATAGGTCAGTACTGATTGGCGTTTTTCGGATCCACCGCAATGGTCTTCTTTTCGCCAGCAGGCAGGGTGATTTCCCATTCATTGAGTCCGCCTGCCTTTTTGAATGTCATGACGGCTCCCTGTCCGCCAATGTCGGCTCCCAGAAAGAACTGAAGCGCCTGAAAACGGCATTCCTTGATGCATGAGCAGCAGCCCCAGCAGTCACGGGAACAGCGGATGCTGCTTTTTTTGCCGTCCTTTTCCTCAGTGAGCTGCAGAAGGTTGCCGGGACATACCCTGGTGCAGGCTCCGCAGCCTGTACATTTGCTTTTATCAATTCTGATGCTCATATCTTTCTCCTGCATGTATCAGTGGACGGAGGATGATGCGGAATTTTCCGTTTTCATAGCGGGAATTCACGTACTTTTCAAAGTTTTCATTCCTGTCAGGAAAATCCGCGTTTTCCTGGAATGAATGCCATCTGGTTTCCTTTCTGGCCTCAAGATGGGCGATAAGAGCCTGACATACGGTAAGTCTTTCCTTTACCTCGTAGATCTGCATCAGTTCATAGGTTGAAGCCGCCCTGATGTTTTCTGAAAGAGGTACGAGTCTTGATATCTTTTCAGAGGCGAGTTTCAGGCCGGCAAGAGAATATCTGTATCCCGTACTGATGCCTCCTGCATACTGATCCATAATCTTCTGCATCGCTTCCTCTATCTCCTCTACGGAAAAGGCTGAGGATCCAGGGGAAAGGTGCTTTTCGTAAGCGGCGACAACGGCATCGGCATCTTCGTCCGGGAAGCCTGCTGATAAGGCATTGTCATCTGCTTTTAATGAATTCAGATAGGCATTGATGCTCTGAGCTGCAATCTTTGCTTCGGCAAGAGCTCCGGTCACGTATTTCTGAGGGGCTCCGCCTGCCACGTCACCTGCGGCATACAGCCCTATAACTGATGTACGGCGACTGTCGTCCACCCAGTAGCCGCTTGCGGTGTGACCGCCTACGATATAAGGTTCAGTACCTTCGATTTCCACGTTTTCGCGGGCAGGTCCGGTGCCGTTTTCCACCCATTTGAGAGTCTGGGAAGGAGCCATGTTCAGATAGGCGCGGAAGAGGTCGCTTTCGGCTTTTTCGTCAATTCCTTCGGTTTTCAGAAAACAGGGACCGTTTCCCAGGGCGTTTTCCGTTACGGTGCCCCAGAGACGTTCTGAAGTTTTCAGACCGTATTTCTGTTCGTAGATTTCGTTTCTGGAATTAAGCTGTTTTGCTCCGACCCCCTGGGCGATTGTTCCGGTAGGGGCAATGGTATCCTTGCAGCGCAGGGCAATGAAGCGCATTTCGAAGGTGGTCATCTCGGCTCCGGCTCTGATTCCCATGGCATATCCCGCTCCGGTATTGAACGGCGGATACCACATTTTGTGTCTTGAGAATCCCGGATTGTTCGGACGATACAGACCGGAAGCACCGCCTGTGGCGATGAGTACGGCCAGGGCTCTGAATCTGTAGGCCTTCTGCGAAAGCACGTCAAACCCCACGGCACCTCTTACCGTGCGTCTGTTTTCAGAATCTGTCCACAGCAGATCTGTAATGTTCACGTTGTTGATGATTCTGACATTTTTCCCGGCTGCAGCTCTGGCAAGAATCGGTTTGATGTTTTCCCCGTTGATTTTGATGTTGCGCCAGCCGCGGGAAACGTATTTTCCGTTTTTATCCTTGAGAATAACCAGACCGAGAGACTCGAGATCGTGAGTTACGCTGTTAAGCTCCCTGGACATGGAAAGGAGAAGATCCTCTCTGACAATCCCTTCAGCATCTCCGGCTGCGTAGGCTACGTAATCCTCAGGCACGTGACCTTCGGTAATGTAGGCGTTAAGGGCGTTCACCCCGGCCGCAAGACATCCGGATCTTTTGATGTTGGCTTTTTCCGCTATGGTGATTCTGATATCCGGATTAAGTCCGGAGAGGATGTATGCCGCATAGCATCCGGCGGTGCCTCCTCCGACAATCAGCAGATCGGTATCAATTCTTTCTTCTTTGAGGCTCATTGTTACTTACCTGTAAACATTAGATTATGTATGTTGAATCGGTGTTGGTAAGACTGTCGTTCAGTACCGTAACGGCTTTATCCCCGTCCAAAAGATAGAGGCTTCTTATGAATATTCTGACCTCTTCTCCGGGAACGATTCGTTCCTGAGTGATAGGTCGGTTTACGGTCAGAAGCTGATCGTTGACTCTTACCTTCAGTTCAAAGTCTCCGCCCCTGAAGAATGACTTTTCCACGATTCCGGTTTCAGAGGTTATCTGATAGCGGAACGGTTCGTTCAGCTTGGTTACGCTGATGAATTCAGGACGGAGCACGGCGGTTGATTTTGTTTCCCTGATTTTTGAGAAGCCCTTGAAAATACCCGGGTTGTCAATAATCGTCGGCTGACCGATGAACTTGGTCACAAATGAGGATTCAGGATTGCTGTAGATTTCGATAGGGGAGCCTGAACGCTCTACGTGACCGTGGTTTGTAATGATGATCTGGTCTGCCACTTCAATGGCTTCACTCTGGTCATGGGTTACGAAAATGCTGGTAATACCCACGCGCTGAATGAGATCCTTGAGCCAGCTACGGAGTTCCTTGCGCACCTTGGCGTCAATGGCCGCGAACGGTTCGTCAAGGAGCAGGAGAGACGGTTCGGTTGCCAGAGCTCTGGCAAAGGCCACACGCTGTCTCTGACCACCTGAAAGCTGGGTCGGATAGCGCTTGTTGAGACCGGTAAGTCCGACGAGATCAATGAGGCTGTTTACCTTTTCCTCTATTTCATCCTTAGGTACCTTCTTGGTTCTGAGACCGAAGGCGATATTGTCGAATACGGTCATGTAGCGGAAGAGGGCATAGCTCTGGAATACAAATCCGATACCTCTCTTGTTGGCCGGAATGTTGTTCACAAGCTTGCCGTTGATGTAGATTTCACCGGAATCGGCGGTTTCCAGACCGGCCAGTATTCTCAGAATGGTGGTCTTGCCACTGCCGCTTGGTCCCAGAAGTCCTACAAGACTGCCTTTTTCCACGGTGAAGCTTACATCGTTTGATGCCTGAAAGTCACCAAAGCTTTTATTGATATGGCGGAGTTCCACGTAAGGCTGTCTGGCTGAATCAGACGCCTGAAGTTTTTTTTCGGTTTCAGCACCGGCTGCGGCACTGTCGGTTAATTTGCTGTTTTTGATATCTGTCATGAGCTTCCTGATGTCAGACTGTGAATTCAGAGAACCGGCTCGTCATTGTTGTTCTTCTGAATTCACAGCTTACTTCAGCCTCCCGTTATTCTTGAAAATCTGTTTACTTTAAAAATTTGTTTTTGCTGCGGTGTTCCAGAAGGTTTCTGGCAATCAGAATCAGTATCGCCATTACCACCAGTATTGATGAAACCGCAAATGCCCCCGTAAAGTCGTATCCCTGATACAGGATTTCTATGTAAAGTGGCATGGTGTTGGTTTTGCCTCTCAGATGTCCTGACAGAACGGATACCGCACCGAATTCACCCATGGCTCGTGCGGAGCAGAGAACCACGCCGTACATGAAAGCCCACTTGATGTGAGGGAAGGTAATCTGTCTGAATATCTGAAACGCACCGGCTCCCATAAGCGCCGCCGCCTCCTCTTCGTCTCTTCCCTGAGCGTTCAGCACCGGAACGATTTCCCTTGAGATGAACGGGAAGGTTACAAACACGGTTGCCAGAACGATCCCCGGAACCGCGAAGATTATCTTTATTCCCCATTCATTGAGATATGGATAGAGAAAGCTCTGTCTGCCGAAGGTCAGCACGAATATGAGACCTGCGATGATTGGAGATACCGTAAGCGGCAGATCTATGAGAGTCGACAGAAACTTTTTTCCCCTGAAGGAGAATTTGGTAAGTGCCCAGGCGGTATAGAGACCGAATACGATGTTTACAGCCACAGCCATCAGGGTAACAATCACCGTCAGGTAGATGGAATGCAGGGCGTATTTGTCGGTTACCGCCGCGATAAAGGCGTCAAGACCTGAACGGAAGGCGGTATAGATAACGTAGATCAGCGGCAGAACCAGCATCACCGTAAGAAAAACCGTGGTTATGCCGATGAGCACCGCTTTAACTATTTTCGGATCTTCTCTTTTCATGATGTTTACTCCAAACGTTATTTGATACCGCTGATTATTGCTGAAGCCCTGCTCTGGAATACGGCATTTACAAAGAGAATGACGAATGCCATGAGCAGCATGGTAAGAGCTACGGATGTGGCTGCAGGATAATCAAATTCCTGAAGTTCTCCCATAATCATTAAAGGTGCGATTTCAGTTTCATAAGGCTTGTTGCCGGCGATGAACACCACGCTGCCGTACTCGCCGAGACAGCGGGCAAAGGCCATGGTGAATCCAGCAATTAAAGCCGGCCTGATTTCAGGAAGAACAACCCTGTAGAAGGTTTCAAAGCGGCCGGCTCCCATGATGAATGCGGCTTCCTCATATTCGCCCTCAACCTTTTCCAGCACCGGCTGGATGCTGCGGACCACGAAAGGAATGCCGATGAATACCATGGCTACGGTGATACCGATGTTCGTATAGGCGATATCGATACCGAATTTTGCAAAAAATGAACCGACCGGACCTGCTGAAACGGTAAGGTGTGCCAGTGAAATACCGGCTACGGCCGTAGGCAGGGCGAACGGCAGTTCAATCATGCCGTCAAGAATTCTTTTTCCCGGAAATTCGTATCGCACCAGCACCCATGCCATGATAAGCCCCATTACGGCATTGATTACCGAAGCGGTGAACGAGGTAACAAGACTGACCCTGTAGCTTGCGATAACTCGCGGTCTGGTGATGATTTCCCAAAAATCCGAAATGCTAAGCTGAGATGAATACACAATCAGAGAGCACAGGGGAATAACCACTATCAGACTGAGAATGGAGACGCTGATTCCGAAGGAGATACCGAATCCTGGAATAACGCTTTTTGTTTTTTTTGACATGAGTCCCTCCCGGGGATATTGAGCAGTCAGCTTAACCGAAGCTCTGCCGTAAACCCGATACACATTTCCGTGTTTTCTGATGTTTTACCTGCGTCTGTATCGTGAATGCTCCTGAAAAACCCGGGTTAAAGATCTTCAGAAGTGAATCAGCACTGATGCTGATTCACTTCACGGATAACAGATATTTGCGTGTATCTGGGTTTACGATGCAGAATTATTTTTTCTCATAGATGGAATCGAAGAGGGCACCGTTGGCAAAGTGCTTTTCAATAGTTTTCTTCCAGCCGCCGAAGTGGGCGATGTTGGTAAGCTTGACGTTGGTGATAATCCACTTGCCGTCTTCAGGAATCTGCTTGATTACATTGGAATCGGATGCTGATGAGAATTCCTTGAGAATCTTTTCGTTTGACGGACGGTAGTACCACTTGGCTTCAACTCGCTGTGCGTCGTCTGAGTAGAGATAGTCAAGATAATCCTTGGCAACCTGTCTGGTTCCGCGCTGGTCTACGACTTCATCAACGATGGCTACGGTAGGCTGGCACAGAATGGACTTTGAAGGTACTACGATTTCATACTGACCTGGATATTCGGCGATGGAAAGAAATGCTTCGTTTTCCCATGAAATCAGCACGTCACCCTGCTTGTTTTCCACGAAGCTGGTGGTTGAACCGCGTGCGCCTGAGTCGAGAACAACTACGTTGCTGTAAAGCTTTCTGATGCTTTCGATAATCTGCTGTTCGCTCTGCCCCGCATCTTCAAAGAATGACCAGGCTGCGAGGTAGTTCCAGCGGGCACCGCCTGAAGTCTTAGGATTAGGAGTTACGATTTTAACGTCGTCGCGTACAAGATCGTCCCAGTCCTTGATGTTCTTCGGATTGCCGCTGCGAACAAGGAATACGATGGTTGAAGTGTAAGGAGAGCTGTCGAGAGGGAAGTCCTTTACGTAATCCTTCTTGATGAGACCTGCTTTCTGTACCGCATCAACGTCGCCTTCAAGAGCCAGTGTTACCACGTCGGCTTCCAGACCGTTTGCCACTTCAAGAGCCTGTTTGCCTGAACCGCCGTGTGACTGGGTCACGTTAACGGTTATGCCCTTGGCTTTCTTGTAGTAGTCAGTGAATACCTGATTGTATGCTTTGTACAGTTCTCTGGTCGGATCGTATGACACGTTGGTGATTTCCACTTCATCATCTGCAAAGGCGGCTGAACCTGCAAGAGAAATAACGCCTGAAACTGCTAATGTAAGAGCGCCTGATAAAAATCTTGAACTTAAACGTCTACTGATGATACTCATAATGATATCTCCCGATTGTCTGTTGTTTTGTGTTTATTTGTTTAGTTAATCCGATGCCGTGAATAGCCGACGGCATCGTTGTTTATGTTTATTTAATAATATATAACCTATCTGTTTAGTAGGTATTGTGAATTTTATACTTGCCTCACATTTTTGTCAACAGCCTGATTTACATAAATTTTTTTCTGCAAGTGGTTTTTCGCTGGAATCAGCGATGTTTTTTAATGTGAAGTTTATTTGATTTACTCATAAACTCATGAGTATCAACAGGTATCGGATCTGTAGGGAATTGATGTAATTTAAGCAAAAAAATTTTGTTCTTAACGTATAAATTATGGCGATCTGCCTTCATCGCCTGAAAAAACGTCTGCAGGCATTCTGTATTACGGGTAAAAAAATCCCGGAAAGCAGTATGGTTCCGGGATATGATTGATTTAGTTTTCCTGATAGTCTTCAATAAGCCTGCAGGTTTTATCGATGTCTTCGCCGGAATGGGCCGCGGAGATGAACCATGCCTCATACTGGGACGGAGCAAGATACACTCCGTTGTCCAGCATGTAACTGAAGAATCTGCTGAATCTTTCGGTATCTGAGGAGGTGGCTCCGTCATAGTCGGTTACTTTCCCTGAAGTGAAGAAAACGCTCAGCAGTGATCCGGTGCGGTTGACCGATGCGCTGTCACCGAATCGCTTCTTAAGAGCTTCCTCGATTTTTGCGCCTTTTTCCTCAAGTTCCGCGTAGATATCACGGTTGTCACGAAGCCATGACAGAGTGGCGATGCCGGCTGCGGTTGCCACCGGGTTTCCCGCCAGAGTTCCCGCCTGATAAACCTTTCCTGAAGGTGATACCATTTCCATGATTTCCCTTCTGCCGCCGTAGGCTCCTATAGGCATGCCTCCTCCGATGATTTTGCCGAGAGTCACCAGATCAGGAATAACTCCGTAGCGCTCTGAGGCACCGCCAAGTGCTATTCTGAATCCGGTTATTACCTCGTCAAAAATCAGCAGGGTGCCGTTTCTGGAGGTAATGTCCCTTAAAGCCTGCAGAAATCCCGGAGCCGGAGGCACCACGCCCATATTGGCTGACACCGGTTCCACTATTACCGCGGCGATTTCATTGCCGGCCGCCTCAAACAGTCTTTCAACCGATCCGATGTCGTTGTATTCGGCAATCATGGTATCGGCCACCACGGCGGCCGGGACTCCGATGCTGTCAGGAACTCCGGTGGTGATTCCGCCTGAACCGGCCTTGACCAGCATGGCGTCACTGTGGCCGTGGTAACAGCCTCTGAATTTGATGATTCTGTTTTTACCGGTATAGCCTCTGGCAAGTCTTATGGCGCTCATTACCGCTTCGGTACCTGAATTGACAAGACGCAGGGATTCGATGTGCGGCATGATGTCGTTTACGAGTCTGGCAAGCTTCAGTTCCTTTTCGGTCGGGGCACCGAAGCTGAGTCCGTTTTCAACGGCGTCATGTACAGCCTTAAGTACTGATTCATGGGCATGTCCCATAATGGCCGGTCCCCATGAACATACGTAATCAATGTATTCATTGCCGTCGACGTCATAGATTTTTGAACCTCTGGCCTTATCTATGAATCTCGGAATGCGGTTTACGCTGCGGTAGGCCCGCACCGGACTGTTTACTCCGCCGGGAATGTATTCCGCCGAGGCCCTGAACAGGCCTGCTGATTTTTCTTCATGCATATCTGTATTCCGGTTAATTGTCTGATTCGTTGAGCCATTCCGCCACATCCAGCGCATGGTAGGTGATGATAAGATCGGCACCGGCTCTTTTCATGGAAATGAGATTTTCCATCACTATTTGTTTTTCATCGATGTAGCCCGCCTGAGCTGCAGCTTTTACCATTGAGTACTCACCGCTTACGTTATAGGTTACCACCGGAAGAAGAAATCTCTCCCTGGCCTCTTTTACGAGGTCAAGGTAGGCGAGAGCCGGTTTTACCATGATGAAATCGGCTCCTTCCTCAATGTCCGAAGCTATTTCCCTTATCGCCTCGCGACCGTTGGCAGGATCCATCTGATAAGATTTTCTGTCCCCGAATTTAGGAGCGGATCCGGCGGCATCCCTGAACGGTCCGTAGTAGGATGAGGCGAATTTTGCACTGTAGGACATAATCATCACGTCCTTGAATCCTTCACGGTCAAGACTGTCACGGATAAAGCCCACGCGGCCGTCCATCATGTCGCTCGGAGCTACAATGTGAGCTCCGGCTCTGGCTGCGGTTACGGCCATGGAGGCAAGATAAGGCAGTGTTTCGTCATTGAGAATCCTGTTGCCGCTGATAAGTCCGCAGTGTCCGTGGGAGGTGTATTCGCACAGGCATACGTCGGCAATGATCGTGATGTCCGGGTAGTTATGTCTGATGAAGCTTACGGCTCTGTAGACTATGGAATGATCTCCCGTGGAGGAGGAACCGCATTCGTCCTTGGTGAGGGGAATGCCGAACAGCAGTACTGCCGGAATTTTCAGGGCCTTTACCCTGTCCATTATTTCAGAAAGCCTGTCCAGTGAGTACTGGAATATTCCCGGCATTGAGTTTACCGGGTTTCTGATGTTTTCTCCGTCGGCAACGAAAACGGGATAAATGAGATCATCAGTGTCCACACTGTTTTCGCGAACCATTTTTCTGATGACGGGATTCTGTCTCAGCCTTCTTAATCTGTTACGCATTTAACTGCACTCCATGAGTGTTATTCATCTGAAGGACGGGATTTTCTCCAGTCCTTTCTTAAGGTTTCAAGTATGCCCGATGCAGAAAATTTTTCTGCCGTAAGCACTGGTATTGTATTAAGTTTTTCGTCCCTGTCCATGATTTTTCCGATTTCCCCTGCTGTTACCGTACCGATGGCCACAAGGGCTCCGGCAATCCTTACCTTTGAGAGATAAGGCATGAAGTTGCGTACCCCGGAGGAACTGCCGAACACCAGATAGTCAAGCACGGGACTGTATTCAGGATATCTGTCGTCGGAAAGTGTTCTTGCCGGAGACAGGGAACCGTCTTCTGCCTTTTCATCGTAATTTTCTGTAAGGTTCTGCAACAGAGGCCTGTACAACTGGTAGTCGGAAAATCCGATGCCTGCTTCGGCAAGACAGCGGTCAAGGCATTTCGAGCCCATGGTTGAACGCAGGGCGGCAACCCTGACATTCTCCGGATGACCTCCGCAGTCTGACAGAATCCGATCCCTGAGAACAGTCGCCAGGGCATCAACCGAGTATTCATCCGGAACCAGATCGGCAAAAAGACCGTGTTTTCCGAGCTCGCTTTCGGTACCGGAGCCCACGGCTGCCACTCTGCATCCGGCAAGGGATCTGATGTCGATACCGTGAGACGTCAGTTCGTCAAAGAATACGGCAACGCCGTTGGCACTGGTGAAAACCAGCCATTCATGACTGATTATGTCTTCAAGTTCCGGTCCGGAAAGTCCGATTGGGGAGATGCTGAGATTAGGCAGCGGAAGTACTCTGGCACCATTGTCCCTGAGCAGCTCCGTCATTCTGGTGGTGAAAGACGTGGAACCGGTAATGCCCACACGGCAGCCGCTGAGAGAATCATAGCCGCATCTCATGTCAAGAGCGGCGGTTTCGCCCACCACAAATACGGCAGGAGGTTCAGGAGCCTCGGTCTTCATTACTTCTGCCACGGTCCCGAGAGTCGCGTTGACACGTCTTTCGGTAACGTATGTACCCGAGCTGACTATGGCGCAGGGGGTATCCGAATCCATGCCGTACTCCGTAAGTCCGGCGGCAATTTCCGGAATCTTATGATGTGACATCATGAAAATCAGCGTGCCTTCCATTTTTGCGTAGAGAGCCAGCTCCCTGATCTCACAGCCGTCTTTTGTGCTGCCGGTGATTACGTGAAAACTGCGTGCCAGTCCGCGGTGGGTTACCGGAATACCTGCGGATGACAGAGCAGCTATGGCTGAGGTTACGCCGGGAACCGTTTCGAAGGGGATTCCGTGTTCCTGCAGATACTGAATCTCTTCACCGCCGCGGCCGAATACAAAGGGATCGCCGCCTTTAAGGCGCACGACAATGTCATGCTTTTCCGCCATTCTTCCTATTTCCCGGCTGATTTCCTCCTGAGGAAGACTGTGGTGGCCGGCTCTCTTGCCTACCGGAATGAGCAGGGCGTCGCTGCGGCACTGACACAGAAGATGATAGGAAATGAGATAGTCATAGAGGACGACGTCCGCCTTCTGCAGCAGGCTGAGCCCACGGCCTGTTACCAGGTCGCTGCTTCCGGGACCAGCGCCGATGAGATATACCTTTCCTGTCATGTTCTTTCCTCCGGGGACGTGGTATCGGAATATGATTTGAGAAGACTGTCAGCAAGATCCGCGTATCTTTCCGGATCGCCTGAGATACTGTCAGAGAACAGTCTGCCGTCGCGGAACAGAAAGTACTTAATCATGAGCTTATCGCTTTTTTCCGCAGGTGTGTCGGGGCTGAAGGCATAGACTCCGGCGGCTTCATGACAGCCGGCACTGATTTTCCGGAGTACCAGTCTTTCGGCATCAAGTGCCGTCTGGGTTCTGCGGTGAACCAGTTTTTCGAGGAAGGTGAACAGCCTGTGATCCCTTCGAACCTGCAGGGCGATGATTCCCTGACCTCCGGCCGGTATGAATGAATCCGGTGGAAGTTTTATGTAGTCAAAACATTCCTCACGGTCAAGACCGAGTCTTTTTATTCCGGCTTCGGCGAGAATTATGGCGTCATATTCGCCGCTGCGGAGCTTTTCCAGTCTGGTGGGCACGTTGCCTCGAAGGAGTCTGCACTCGGCTTCCGGATATATTTTCTTTATGAGAAATTCCCTGCGGGGACTTCCGGTACCGATGATTTCAGGAATGTCGCTGTCCCGATCCTTCGGCATGATGAGAACGTCTGAGGGATCCTCTCTCGGAATAACGGCCAGAAGTACGGTGTCAGGATGCACTTCGGAAGGTAGATCCTTGGCGCTGTGCACGGCCAGATCAACTTTCCTTGCAACCAGTGCCTCTTCAATTTCTCCGGAAAAAACACCTCGTCCGCCTATGGAACTGAGAGGGACACTGCCGAATATTTCTCCTCTGGTGGTGAAGGTTACGGGATGAAATGAAAGGTCAGAACCTGCTGACAGTTCCTGCTGCAGACGTCTGATTACCATTTCCGTCTGGATAAGGGCAAGTCTGCTGCCCCTGGTGCCGATTTTTATTTCCGTCACTTGAAAACACCTTCAATTTCTTCTGCAAAATGCTCGATGAGAGCGCTGTATTCCTGATTTTCCGCCGGTCTTCCGCCTTCGGCAAGAATTTTCTTTCTGAGTTTTCCTATTTCCGACAGTAATTCTCCCGCATGACGCGGCAGTCTGTCATCAAGTATTTTTCTGAGGGTACCGGAGACTCCCGGAGCGCTGCCTGAAGAGGTTATCCCTATAACCAGGTCGTCTCTTCTCACCAGGGCAGGAAAGTAGAAATCACAGTTTTCAGGACAGTCCACCACGTTCACGGGTATGCCTGATTCATGACATCTGCGATAGATTCCGCTGTTAAGTTCTCCGTCATCGGTTGCCGCTATCACCAGATCGGCATTCAGGAGATCGTCGTAAGAGAAGGCTCTCTGTTTCAGGGATATCCGATCTTTAAGCTTCTGAAAATCCCCGGTGAACACGGGGGAGACAGCGGTAATGTTTCGGGTATATTCGGCAAGCTGCTGCGCCTTTCTGCAGGCAACATGGCCTCCTCCCACAATAAGGATTCTGTATCCGTCGAGATTTATGAATATGGGAAAAAAGGGCATTCTACACCTCTGTCTGCTGCTGGCCGGTGAATGATGAACCTGTATGACCGTTCAGTACTGAGGCATGAGAACCGCATCTGTTTTCCATAACGTATGCCGAGGCAATCAGTCCGGATTTTCTTCTTCTGATTTTTTCCGATATGTAGTTATGTATTTCCATGGCTCCGGTTCTGACATCGCCGGCAACCTCAACTGCTTTTGAGGATCTCAGTCTGCGGTGCTTCTCGATGATTCCGGCAAAATATGAAAAATCACGCAGTGTCAGTCCGTCTGTTTTACCCAGATCCGGATCAATGTCGCGCGGCACGCACAGATCTATGAACAGGTACGGTTTTCCGGAGGCCAGTTCTCGAAGGCATTCATTGTAGGTAACGGTGTAATGCGGTGATGAGGTAACGCTTATCAGCACGTCGGTGGTTCTAAGATGTCTGTAGCGTTCGCCGTAGGGTATGGTCTTTTCGTTTCCGCACAACTGTTCACCGGAATCCTGATGATTTCTAGATGTCACCGTTATTTCTCCGAAATTTCTGTTTTTCAGAGTTTTAAGAATGGTTGAGCCGAGCTGTCCGGTGGCTCCTATCAGCATGATGCGGGGTGATGTGATGCCATTTGCGGACATAAAGGTGGTTATTTCATTGCATACCAGGGTGCTGTAGGATACTGCGGTATTGCTGAATCCGGCTCTTACCCTGATTTTTTTGGCATAGTGCTGTGCCTGCTGAAACATCTGATTCAGGTAGAAATCGGTAAAGCCGGCATTGTGTGCGAGGGTGTAGGCTCTGTTCAGCTGACCGAGGATTTCATTTTCCCCGAGATTCAGGGAATCAAGACTGGTGGCAACCTTCAGAAGATGTTCAACGGCGCTGATGCCTGAATAGTATCTCAGGTAACGTCGCATTTCGTGAATGTCCGTATTGGTGAAGCCGCAGAGTATGGAGTCAAGTCTGCTGAAGATGTTCTGAATTCTTTCATTCTTTTCGCTTTCACCGGAAACGGATTCAGGTTCCCTGTCCGTGAAATAAATTTCTGTTCTGTTACAGGTCGACAGCACTACGGCACCGTCAATTTCGGTTTCCCCGGTAAATTTTTTTACCAGCTCGGGAATATCTGCCGGAGCAACGGAAATCCTGCTGCGGATCCGTTCATCTGCCGTTCTGTATGAAATGCCGAAGCAGTATACTGGTAGGGTGTTCATAAATTTAAATGGGCTCTGGCTGTCGGAAAAAATGTCCGGCTGATTTCATGAACATGGCGCTGTTCATGCCATCAGCTGACTGCTTATTATACTATTATCTTTCTGCAATTACTTTTTCTGTTGACTTTTTTCATCCGGAAATTCCAGCCGCTAAACCGGAATTTCCGTCTGTATCAGGGGACTATTCCTCTACCTTCCTTACATAGAGGGTATAGGTACCGTCACCGTTATCGTTCAGACCGAGTATTTTGTGGCCGTCATCCTTAGTGGAGCGCGGTACGTTCTGAACAGGTTCTCCGTCATTCATACGGATTGCCAGAATTTCCCCGTCATCAAGTTCTTCGAGAACCACTTTGGCCTTGACGAAAGTGTTCGGACAGACAACATCGGTTATGTCGAGATCGTGATCAGCATGTATATCAGCCATTGTAAGCCTCCTCAATAACCTTTTTGAATTCATCTATGCCGAGTCTTTCCAGAGTCGTTCTGAAGCGTTCGCTCGGTTTTGCATGAGTTGCAAAGTAGTCAATGGTGGCGTCGGCAACTCTGAACAGTGTTTCCTTGTCCCTGATAATCGGAAGCAGGTTTTCACCTCGGAAGATTCTGTTGCCGAACAGACCGCCGAAGGAAACAATGTATCCCGGTTCGCCGGTCCAGGCCTCGGCAGGACAGGACTTTACGCATCTGCCGCAGTTGTTGCACAGAGACTCCTGCTTGGTGATTTTTTCCTCTTCACTGAAGGAGAGGGCTCCTTCACGGCATGCCTTTGTACATACCTTGCAGTTGATGCATTTTTCCCTGTCAAATGAAACAATCATGCCGCCCTTTACGCCGAAGTCGTTTTCTTCAGCCTTGAGGCAGTTGTTTACGCAGCCGGTAACACCGAACTTGAATTTATGGGGAAGCTCTCTGCCGAAATATCTTTCACTGAGTTCTCTTGCTAGGGTGGATGTGTCGATACATCCGCTCGGACAGACTGCGTTACCCTGACATGCCGTGACGGTTCTTACGCGCGGGCCGCATACCCCGGGATGAACTCCGCCCGCGGCAAGTTTGTCTTTTACTTCCTCGATGTCGTCTACGTAAATGAATGGAATTTCAATACCCTGACGGCTGGTCATGTGCACGTAGCCGTGACCGTACTGTTCCGCTACTTCGGATACCGTTCTTATGTTTTCGGCGGTAAGATTTCCTCCCACCACCTGCAGACGCAGAGAAAAGTAGCCTTTCTGCTTCTGTCGCATGAATCCGCCTTTTTTAAGTAAGGCGTAGTTAACACCCTTTGCCATTTAAATATCTCCTGATGTGTAGTTCCGGTAAGGTCTGATATTCTCCGTTAAATGGTAAAATCTTATGCCATCCTGTCAGTAATTCTGTTTAGCTGTAATTGTTGTTTTTGTTATTCGGGACAGAGTGATGATTCGGCGGAAACAGTAAAATACGGCATATACTGATTCTGCTGAATTCATATGACGTGTAAAAACGGTACGAAACGGTATTCTGTGCGACTGTGGAAACATCTTCCCCCGGGGGGCTCAGTGACACTGGGGGAAGATGGTGATTTATCTCGACAGAATGCACTGATTGTCGTGTCCGCAGTCTCGTTTTCCGGCGTCATTTCAGCTTCGGCTCAAGCTTTCCGCAGAAGTTTTTTTGAATGAGGATGGGGCTTCTGCAGAGCGTTGAAAAAATTATACCTATAAAACCAATCAGTTTAGTATATTTTAAGGTTGTTTATAATTTTTTGTCAATATGAAACTGGATACAAAATATCTGCATCCGTTAAAGACAAACGGTCTGTCGGAATCCTTATATGACTTTCGGATACGCTGATCGTGATTATCGGAAGATGCTGATTCAATGACTGCAGATTACGGTAAATTCTACAGAAAAATAAAAAGGAGCTTCAAGTAATCGTGATAAGACTTTAACGATACTGACCGAAACTTTGTTGTTTTAAACATATACGAAAAATAATTTAATGGAAGTTGCAAAAAATACAAGACTTCCATAATTTTTTGCGGTATAATATAAACATATATATTATATGTTTATATGGATGATTTTATGGCTGTAGCAGACACTCCGAAATTACCTCCTCTTATGATTATCAATCAGGGAAAATACTCTTATGTCACGACATATAAGATTACTTGGGACAAGACACTCAGACAACCGAGAAGGGTGCCGGGGCAGAATAAAACCGTGGGCAAGATTGTCGGTGGCGGAACTGAAGGTGTCATAGAATGGAATTCTGAATTTCTTGACGAACACCCTGAACTTGCAGGGTTCATTACCAGAAGAGTTTTAAAAGGCCAAAAGGGTTCCAGAAACGTCTATGATTATGAGTTTGAACCGATTGATGAGATGATTTCTCTAAGAGAAGCCTTGAATCTGAAAAGACTCAGTGCCGGAGCCACATGGGCGTTGGATAACATCGTGGCAGGCAGTTCTCTTACAAAGACACTGGAACAGATTTTCGGTAAGTTTAACAGGCATAAAAAGCTGTTGTC
>NZ_JNKD01000035.1:0-30807 GCF_000701925.1 Ruminobacter sp. RM87
CGCCTTTCTGTACGGCCATGGTGCTTGGAGCAAGAATCTTACAGTTGATGCCTGATCTGGTTAATTCTCTGTAAGGAACATAACCGAGACATCCAGCTTCGTAACCACAGACAATATCAATGTCCTTTCTCTGTGATTTCAGATTACAGATATACTTCTCGGTATTTTTAATCAGGTCATCCTTAAACTGCACCTGACCGAATATTTTATCTTCAGACATGCCATAACCTGGTTCAAAAGAGCACAAAGTAAAGTTAGAAGAGTGGACATCCATTCCAATATATATTATCTTATTCATAACGACCTTCATTTAATGTATGTGGTAAATTCATACAATGTATGTAGTAAATTCATACAATGTATGTAGTAAATTCATTCAATGTATGCGGTAAATCCGTTTCTGTTTTTTCAACATCTACAGTTTACACGGTAAATCCACGTTTTGCATTCATTCGTGGAGGTCGTTTCATATTGTCTTTCGCAGTCATTCATGCTCTGCTGCATGAGGGTTACCGTGGTATTCACGTGATTCTGCAGAGTCTTTATGGAGTCCTGAACGGAACTTGCTGATTCACCGGTCTTGATTGCCAGACTGCGCACTTCATCGGCAACCACGGCGAATCCGCGGCCGTGCTCTCCGGCTCGTGCCGATTCAATGGCGGCATTGAGTGCAAGAAGGTTGGTCTGATCGGCAATTTCCTTGATGGATCCGACAACCGAGAAAATGCTGTTGGCGCATTCGGATACAGTGGCAATGGCATCACCGGTTCTTCTGATACTGTCGGAAAGTTCTCTTATGGAATCACTGCTCTGTTCAACCATTTTCTTTCCTTCGCGTGAGGCGTCGCCTATGCTGCCTGCAATCTCTTCGGTTTCAACTACGCAGTGATCGATATTGGTAATGGAACCGTTAAGCTGTTCCACGGATGAAATAACCTCATTCAGCTCATTCTGCTGTTCGTTAATCTGGTTTGAAATGTTTTCATTGCTGTTGATGGAATCCCTGGTGGAGGTTTTCAGGAAGCCGTTGATTTTATTGAAAAGAAGCTTCTGATTGTCCAGCAGGAGATTGAAGTTATAGGCAAGCTCACCGATTTCATCATCTGACTGCACGTCAATCTTGTTGTTGAAATCAGGTTCCTTTTCGGCCAGATCCCTGAGCATGCTGCCTACGTGATGAACAGGTTTTACAATATTTGATTCAACCGCACGGGCTATGTAGATAATGGTTCCCAGGAGGACAAGCAGGGACAGCACGGAAACAACGGCTATGTATATGTGCGCGATGCTTAGGTAGCTGTTCTTATCAAGAATTATGACAATCTTCCAGGGAGCTTCATTCAATTTTTCAGACAGAACAAAAACATCTCCGCGGTCAAGGCTGATGGCGGAAAATGACTGGTCCATCTTCTCCTTTTCGGTTGTTCTGCTGATAACCTCGGGGGAGAGTTCCCTGTAAACCGATTGGAGAGTTCTGTTGAGCAGCGGCTCTCCGGTACTTGATACTACGATTCTGTTGTCTTCATCAAAAACAAGATACGCCTCACCGTCAACAGGCAGATTAAGACTGCTGATAATACCGGTGACGTCATCTATTGACAGGTCAAGACCGACAACCCCCTTGTCTGCTGCAGGGTACCCCTCGGAAATGGTAAGCACAAGATCGCCGGTCGTGGTATCAAGATACGGTTCGGAAATTACGACTTCCCCAGGTTTTGCCTTGCTGGCGACATACCACGGGCGCTTACGGGGATCATACCCGCTCTTAAGGTAGTTCTCTACGCTGTCAAGACCCGCGTAGGTCTTTCCTTCCGGATCTCCGTAATAAAGATCATAGACACTGTCTACCTTGATTGGCAGCCCCGTCTGCAGGGTTGATTTCAGAAATTCCGTATCAAGTCCGTAATATCCAGAAATAATTCCTTTTTTTACCTTCAGCCATGAATCAACATTCTGTGTGGTAGCCTTGGCAAGTGACATTGCCGATCTGTATCCCGCCGTATTGATCTGATGAATATTACCGGTCACAAAGATAACAAATGAGCAGACAGTAAAGGAAATTACGGGAACGATTACTGTCAGCAGCAGTTTAGATTTGAGGGTTCTCATTCACACGGTCTCTTTTTTAAAACAACTTTATGGGAACATATTAGCATATTGTATTTTATAAAGATTAAGCATATGTCCAAAAAAACGAATAAATATTCATCTGTGATTCCTCCAAAAATGACGTCACGATAAAAATTACCAAAAATCTGTTTATTCACGGGCTGTTTGTCTTTAAACTTGATCCTGAAGTCTCTGCGTTTTTCCGACGCCGTGAACATCGGAACCGCATGTAACGGAAAAAACAGGGAACCGGGGACGCATCATCAACAAGAACACCGGACAGATATTATGACTCCAGACATGAAAAATTCACCAAACCTGTTTCTTTCGCTGATTCCGGTGGTATTTCTCTTTATCCTTCTGGCCTTTAGCGTCTACTGCTTCGGTGACGACTGCGTGTCAGGACCGAACCAGATGGTGCTTTTTGCAAGCACCTTCGCGGTGTTTATCGTCAGCATTCTGGCAGGCCGGAAATATACCGAGCTGGAAAAATGCATGATTCAGGGCATTGCTGAAACTCTTCCCGCATGTCTGATTCTGCTTTTTGTCGGTGTGCTGATAAGCGTATGGTTTGTAAGCGGAACCATGCCGACCATGATCTATTACGGCATGAATCTGATAAACGCCCGAGTATTCTATCCGTGCGCGGCTATTGTCTGCGCCCTGGTGTCGATGTGCATCGGAAGCTCCTGGAATACCGCGGCCACGGTAGGTATCGCCGCCATGGGCATAGCGAAAGCCCTGGGACTGGATCCGGTCATCACCGCCGGAGCCGTTATTTCCGGTTCATATTTCGGAGACAAGATGTCTCCGCTTTCCGAAACCACCAATCTGGCCTCGGCGGTAAGTCAGGTGAATCTTTTCGATCACATAAGAGGCATGACATTCACCACGGTGCCGAGCATCATCATAAGCGTAATCATGTTTGCGGCAGTGGGGCTCTGGGCACAGCCTGCAGCCGAAAGCATTGATAACGAGTCCTTCAGAGATATGCTTCAGAGCTCATTCAATATCAGTCCATGGTGTCTTCTGCCTCTTGCCGTGCTCATTTATTTTGCCGTGAAGCGGTATCCGCCGATTTTTACAATTCTTGCGGGAATTATTTCAGGTCTTGCCGCAGCAGTTATATTTCAGTTTGACAGCATTACCGGAATTCTCGGAACCGACGGTTCCTTTCTGGAAAACATCAGAGCCCTCTGGCTCGTAACCTATGACGGACTCAGGCTCAATACCGGTAACGAGGCGTTCAATGCGCTTCTGTCGGGAGGCGGAATGTCAGGAATGTTCAACACGGTGATTCTGATGATTGCCGCAATGAGTTTCGGTTCAGCCATGGAATGCTCGGGATGCCTCCACCGTATAATGTCCGTAGTAGTCAGATTCATAAATTCCGCAGGCAGGCTTGTGCTGGCGACAGTTCTTACCGCTTTCGGCATAAACGCCATTTCCGGAGAACAGTGCATGAGCGTGATTCTTCCGGGGAGAATGTATGCTGAAATCTATGACGACATGAAAATAGCGCCGACCGTCATGTCCCGTTCCCTCGAGGACGGCGGAACCATTACCTCCGTTCTCATCCCATGGTCAACCTGCGGTGTCTACTTTTCAGGGATCATGGGAATTTCAACTCTTGACTATCTGCCTTACTGCTTCTTCAACCTTGTCAATGTCGGACTGGCGGTAATCTTCGCCGTATTCGGCCTGGGCATTGTCGGAAAGAGCGGAAAACAGCCTGCTGACTCCTGAAATCAGAGGTCTGTCTGACGAAACGCCCTTACCTCAGCCATGATGAGAGGATCATTTTCAGGAGTGTAGTACGGATTTCTCACCAGATCGGCATGTCCGTATCCGGCCTTGACCATTACACAGGTGGCAATACTGTCCAGAATTCCGGTTACATCGTATTTATCCTCACCGTAATCATAGGTATCCGGATCAAATCCTATGCGGTAAAAGATATATCCTAAAAATCTGCAGGCGTCAGCGTCGATAACTTCTTTAATCCATGACTGCGCCTCTTTGTCTGAAGAAATATCCTCTGCTGACCGGGGTGGACCTGCATTATGTTTTTTCCGTGACATTTTGAGTTCCTGAGGTGAATAATTTATATACTCATATTATAACAACACCTGCGTTATGAAACATAACGGCAGTCCGTAAACCTGCATTTCCGGCAGTCTGAAGCACTATCTTTGAACCATTTCACATTTATAATAACAAAAGTCTCTTTACATCTATCGGCAGCAGTGAGTGTTCAGTATTTCAGCAGGGATCTCAGTCCGGAAATTTTTTAGCCGTTATAATAAGCTAAAAAGTATCTGTATTTACAAGTTTCTCACTGATGATTTACAGGGTGTCCTGACGTATCCGAAACCTCCGTACTCATCGATTTGAGATTTTATAACACAGTATGTCGAGTGATTACATATTTGTTCAGGAGGAATCATGGACACAGCATCATCCGCCGGAAACACTCAGAATGAAGGGCTGTCTCTCAGAAGGAGAATCAGAAGAATAATGGAACTCACGGGAGAAGGGCTGGTTGACAGAAGCGATTCCGTA
Organism: Ruminobacter sp. RM87; assembly: GCF_000701925.1. Lineage (NCBI taxonomy): Bacteria > Pseudomonadati > Pseudomonadota > Gammaproteobacteria > Aeromonadales > Succinivibrionaceae > Ruminobacter > Ruminobacter sp. RM87. The sequence goes on from NZ_JNKD01000035.1 coordinate 4,672, forward strand.
AGATCAGCCGTTCTTGCCAGTCTCTGCGGTCTCAATACCTTTCTTTACGGGCCTCCGGGAACCGCAAAGAGCATGATCTGCCGAAGACTTAATGATATTTTTGCAGGAAACAGCCGCTACTTCGAGCATCTGATGCACCGTTTCTCAACACCTGAGGAGCTGTTCGGTCCAATCAGCATCACTAAACTCAAACAGGATGAATACGAACGTCAGCTGTCAGGATATCTAGCCGACGCGGACTTTGCCTTCCTTGACGAAATCTGGAAGTCATCACCGGCCGTGCTGAACACGCTGCTTACACTCATCAACGAGCATACGTATCATAACGGAAACCGGATTATGAAGGCTCCTTTGCGCAGCATGGCCGTGGCCTCAAATGAAATTCCGCTTAACGATGATGATCTGGCCGCTCTTTATGACAGATTCATTGTCAGACTGGTGATAGAACCTGTCAGGGGAGTCGACAATTTCATAAAAATGGTTACCACAGCTCCGGCCGTGGAAAATGACGAATCCGCACATGCCGAAAAGATGAAGGAACTTGCGGTAACCGCCGATGAATTTGAAAAATGGAAGAAGGCCGTTGCCGACACCGGGCTTTCCGATGAACTTCTCAGCGCCATGGCCTCTCTGCGCGAAAAAATAGCCGCCGACTACGCCGAGAACGTACGTTTAAACAGAGAACATGCGGATTATGACGGTTTTTCCGATAACGAAAAGACCGGAACCGATGCTTCATACGTCTCCGACCGCCGCTGGGTTCAGAGCTCGGTATTCATGAAGGCTGCAGCCTTCTTCAATGAAGAAGAGAAAGCCGGGATCAGACATCTGATACTGCTTGAGAACGTGCTCTGGCACAGTCCTTCCGAAAGGCCTTATCTCAGAAAGCTGATCCTTAACGAGATAAGACAGGTTATGGGTGCCAGAATCAGCAATACCGACGAAGGAAAGATTCTGGAAAACAGCAGGGTGCTTGAAGAAATTCTTGCCACCTGCAGCAATGAACAGCTGTTCACGGATCATAATGTGGGTATCCGCATGACTTCCGACAAGGGCGAACCGAGGGTTTTATTCAATATGCTCAAGGACTTCGGCTTCACCTACGTAAAAGCCAATGATTTCTGGAATCCTGACTCATGGTACCGCAAGGTTTCACCGGATCACTTCTATACCTCCGAAACCTATGAAAAGTGCCGTAATTCCGTAAGGGACGGTAAAACCTCCATTCTGCTTCCGGAAATCGGGGATGTAATCAGAATCATTCTCTATCGTGATCTTAACGGGTACTTTACCAAGGGAGACTCAGATGGAACCGAAGTGTTTACCTTCTCGGTTCCCGGACACAGAGGCATCGACGGTCAGTCTCTGGAAGAGGAACGCTATGCTGCGCCTTCTTCTCTTCTGCCGAAGTTCATTCAGTTAAGACTTAAGAACCGTCTCGACGAACGTTTCGAAATGTATGCCAGAATTTCTGAAATTCAGAGTCATTTCGGATGTCTTGAGATGAAAATCAAAACCAGCATCAGGATTGATTTCAAGGATATATTCGAGCCGGCCTGCTTTGATGCCGAAAAATACGCCTCGGACGTGGCTGCCGTGCGCACGGTGGCTCCTTTAAGAGGTGGTGAACCTGACAGCGAGCTTAACGGCCGCTTCATGCAGATGTCCGGAATGGACTCTTATGTTCTCTTCATGGAAAACGGCGACAGGGTGCTTTATCAGGCCCAGCACGGCAATTTCCCTGCAGCAAGAGGCGAGGTAATCACCTACGAAAGACGCTTTAACGGAGCAAGATACATCTGGGTGGAAAAGAACAGCTACCACAGATGGTTCGAGCATGAGATTTCAAGACTGGGAATCGGTTCAGCCCGTCATCTCAACTGCACACTCACTGATAAGAAAGAGCTTTTTGCCGCGGGACTTCACTGTGTCCTGAATGACGGTGAAACACCGTCAGCAGACAAACTGGTAATGCGTCTTCAGACCATAAATCATGAAAAGTGCCTGCTTGAGCTTTCACCTGAAGACAGGCTGGACATAATCTCCGTCAGAATTCCTTATGATGAATTCAGAAAGGACGGTGAATTCGACATATTTGATCATCACGGCAGAGTCTGCGGCAGGGCAGCCACCAGAGAGGCGCCAACCGGCAGATCCGTAAAAATCAGATTCACCTCCGGAGGCGAGGTAAACAGCATCATCTCCGGCGACATCATGAAATTCCTTGATGAGATAATAGGCTCTTTCAGAAAGGTAAAACAGCTCATTGAGGAGAACGGCAGATGCATAAGGGAAATAAGAGAGCGACTTGACGCCATGAGAAACAGCGTCAACTCCGATATTTTCCTGTCTGATGATGAGAAACATGCGCTTACGGCCGTGATTGAGGAGGTTTATGCTCCGGTAACTGCCGAAATCTCCAGAGCCGGAAACTATGAATCCCGGGTAAACGAACTTGTCAGAAAATATTCAGTTTCCGCGACAGGTGCATAACGACGCACCGGCATCCGGTTTTCCCCGGCCGGATACCGGTATGCCCGTTCAGGTAAATGAGGTGCACTGATGACCGACAGAACTACAGTTACTGATAATACTCCCGGCAGAAAGTGGGATCAGACAGTCGCTGACGTTTTCAATGATGAAGAGAGAAAAGGAAACGCTGATGAGTTTTCCCCGAAAGGAACCGTTCCGGGCGTGTTTCCCATTATCGATTTCTATCAGGAAGGCGTAAAAACACTGCGCCGGCTCCGCGAGGACTATGTCCGCAGCCGCAGAGCCGGATGCACGCCGTCCGTGCTCAACAACATGGATGCAGCACTCGGCGGTCTTAACAGACTGAACCGTTCTCTTGCCGATTCTCTTAACAGGCGTCTTGCCAAAGGAAACGAATATGCGGATGATCTGCTCCTTGCCGATTATCTGTCTCACAGAACGCTTAAGGATTTTCAGAAAAAGGAACAGTATCTGAAGGATCTTGATCACCTGGGTGAAAAGTATCTCAGGATCCGCGATTACACAGCAGAACTGCGTGATCACATGAAATCATATGCGGATTATTCCGCAGAGCTCATGGCTCTCAGAGATAACCTCAATACCGCCTCCCCGGATAAAAACGTGCAGATCATCAGAATTGAGGATCTCACCGATCTCTGCCTCCGCGAGTTCAATGTGGCTGACGGAATGCGCAGGGCTCTTACGGATTCCGTTACGGCTGCCGTACGGAAACTCGAGCAGGAAAAGGAGGAGGAAATCCGCAGCTTTACCGAGAGGGCTTTAAGCACTCAGTTTGAAGAGCTTAAGGAAAGCGTGGATTTTTGCTCATCTCAGGGAATCCCTTATTCCGTATACGCCAGATCCTTCGGCGGAGACGGAAGTGACGAGGAAATAAGGGACATGACCGACCACTACATGTCAAAATTTCTGAAGAACGGGGGCAGGGAGACCGAAATGAGTCCGTATGCCACGGTCCGTCCGTCCGACTCGGGAAGCGTGTTTCTTCGGTATATCAATGTGGTCAGAAACAACGTACCGCTCATTAAACTGCTTGATTCACTCGGCAGAACCCTCGGACTCGAAGCCCTTGCTTCCAGACGTTCCGAGAAAATCTATACCGAACGCATCGGCAGGTACCGTAAAAGCGTTAAAGGCGATCACATCTCCGGAATAACACTGAGTGACACGCTCAATTACGTGCTTCCTGAAGAACTTGCCAGACTAAGTGATCCGGAACTGGAATCTCTTTTCGACATAAAACTTCTTAATCGCGAGCTTCTCGCCTTTGACTTCATTAAAATGGCCAGGGTATTTTCCGGTAACGGAAGGACAGCGGGCGGGGAAGGAGAACAGGAAAGGGGCCCCGTAATCGTCTGTGTTGACACCAGCGGTTCAATGAAAGGTGAGAATGAAGATTATGCCAAGGCCGTTACCGCCGTACTGGCCCTTAAATGTCTTGAGGCGGGAAGACCGTGTCACATCATAAACTTCGCCATTGAAACGGAGACTCTTACCATTACCGGTACGGAAAAAGACACCTCGCTTGATGAACTTAATTCATTCCTTAAGAGATCCTTCCGCGGCGGCACTTCAATAGACAACGCCCTGCACGAGGTTTCCGGAATGATTGAGCATAATCCTGCTTTTGCCAGAGCAGATCTCCTGTGCATAACGGACGGTAAATATCTTTTCAGCGAGGAAACCGTACGCGATGCCCGGCGCATCAGAGAGAAATACGGAACAAGATATCTCGAATTTGTTAAAGGTTTTTCAGATTTTAACAAAAACGGCATTTTTGATAGGATTTTTGTGATATGTAACAATAATTTCTCAGAAAAATAGCAATGAATTATAGTAGAATATCTAATGACTATTGAACATCCTGCAGATTTTTTAAGCTGAATTCTGCAGTAGATCTTACGGTCTGACACAGCCATGAGACACATTTTTTATCTGTGTTTCACATGGGCAACCGTACGTTATAATAACTATATTGAGGGAAAAAACATGTCTGTTGAATCCGGTTTACTGAACCTGCTGGTCGAAAAAAACATCATTAGCGGCCCTAAAAAGAGTGTTGTACAGGGTGAAGTTGAGGAATACGAAAAATCGGTTATTGCCACCGTTATAAATTTAAGCTACGCCGAACCTAAACAGCTTATGGATCTTCTTGCTGAAGAATATGATCTTCCTTCCATGGACTTTTCTCAGTTCAACCCGAAAACAGCTCCTCAGAAGTATCTCAATGAAGAATACTGCATGAAATATGAAATGGTTCCTATAGGGGTGGTAAACAATACACTGTATCTTGCGGTTTCCGATCCTTCATGCATCAACGCCATTGAAGGCCTTGACGCCTTCTCCACCAAATATGCCATTCCGACCGATATGATACTGGTTGAGGAAGACAAGCTTCAGAGAGCGCTCACAGTTCTCTTCCGCAAGAACATCAATCTTGATGATGATGAAAAGCAGGAAGGCAGCTGGTACGACTGATATTTACTGTGTCTCCGGTTACATCATAACAGTAAAACTGAAGGTCATATCTTTAGCGGATATGACCTTCAGACATTTTATGTGTGAGACTCAGTCTATACTGCCTGACACGCGACTGTTACCATACTATATCGGTAATTTCGATTATTTCAGGCTCCCAGACCTTTTTCATCTTATTAAGTGATTCCTGCAGTTTCTTAAATTCCTGAGCTTTGGAAACAGTTCTGTAAGGAATGTTCATTCCTCTGGCAATTTCTTCAATGCTGAAATCAGGAGCACAGTTGCTTCTTCCCGAGCGATCCATCATCTTTCTGTCCAGAAGGAGCATTTTTACTCTGCTTTCCTTCATCAGAGGCACTGAATTGAGGTCGGCAATAAGATCTATCGGATCTATGATAAGCAGGATATTGGATTTAAGTCCGGCTCCGCAGGCTATGGCAACCAGACCGGCGTTGCAGGAGCTCTTCAGACATCCGTATGACTGGATAATGTAGGTCAGTTTCGGAGAATTTTCGTTAATATCCTGTTCCACCAGGTCATAAATGGTGTGACCATACTGATCAACTCTGAGATGATCGTAGAAAACTGAACGGGTGACGGCGTTGATCTGCCGGTACATGCAGTTCGTTTCAGTCATGGACGGAATAGCATCGGCAAGCTCCTTTACCTCATCGGTGCTGCCGATTACGGTGTGAAACGGAGCCCGGCCCGCATTGAATCTTACGGGAAGATAGGATTCCGCAAAATCCTCATCGGATCTTGACGGGAAGCATCCGTGAATCATTTCGGTTTCATCTTCCGCTTCCTCTTTAATCATTTCCAGCATCCTGCTGAAATCAACACTGTTGCGGAACTCCTCATCTGCAGTATAGAAAGGTTCCCTGAACGGAATATTGATATGGGCGGGCTTGCAGGTCAGGGAACAGGTGCGGATGATGTTGCATACTCTCTCGACCGTAAAGTTGTTGGTCTGGTCGAGATAATCCTCGTAGATCTGCAGAAATGAAGCAAATTTGCCGAATATTCGTCCCTGACAGGTTGTCTGGTTGGCTCCGCAGTCAAGAAGCTCATCAGGACGATCGGCAGTTATGATCAGCAGGGGAATATCATAACGGCAGGCTGCAACCACGGCGGGATACAGATTTGCCACGGCACTGCCTGACGTGGTGAATATTACGGTCGGTTTCTTGGTGGCCCTGGCTGCTCCCAAAGCATACCAGCCCAGACCTCTTTCATCATAATGAATATGCTTTCTGAATCCGGAAATGGCTGACATGGCCATAACCAGCGGGGCGCTTCTTGAGCCCGGTGCATAGAATATATCCTGAAAACCGCATTTTCTTAAAGGGTACAGCACGCGAAAGGCGGAAAGCACCTGTTCATTTATGATCTGTTCTTTTTCACTCATTATATTAACTCCGGAAAAATCTGCCGCTTTCGGTTAAGACCTGATGTTATCCGCATCATCGGAAGCCTCTTCCGCCGGGGAGGAGTTTCCGTTTTTACCGCTGCCGGTATTTACTGACTTTTCAATCTCGGCTTCAACGTATTTTTTAACGGCCTGATTACTTGTCAGATCAACCTCGATAAGACAGTGTTTCACGGATCTGTCATTAAGAATTTCAAAAAGTTCGTCGTAGTTCGTTACACAGGCGTATCGGATTCTGAATGATTTGCAGAAATGATAGAAATTCATGCCGTGAGGATTGATGAACGAGGTGTTCAGCATCTTTTCAGAGGCCACCGGAAATCTCTCAAATATTCTGCCGCCGTTATTGTTGAGAACGACAACCTTCAGCTGACAGACGCAGATGAACGGCAGGGCGCTGAGATCGTACAGAGCCGTGGTATCGCCGATGACCGCCACGGTCGGATGCTCAAAGGCAATCCCCGCCGCGGTGGCAATCTGACCGTCGATTCCGGAAACCGTCCTGCTGGTGAATACGGTATTGGGAACGTTCAGATATCTGTCCGCCATTCTTACCGCAGTACTGTTTCCCAGAAACAGATACGGCTTCTGAGGCAGTGCATCATTAAGAAGTCTGAAGAAGTCAGCCTCGTTTCGCATGTCTCTCTTTTTAAGATCCTCAATGCTCTCGAATCCTGAGTTTCTTCTGGATTCAAATACTGATGCGGTCTTTCTCAAAGATACGTCCGCAGGCTGAATATACGGCAGCACGTCATAGCTTTCGTTAAGTGAAACACCCCAGACGCTTCCGGCATTCATGTTGTACGGAGAATCGTTCATGAACACCTGAACGACATTCTTCTTTCTGACGGACAGGAACTCAAGAACACTTTTGGATATGAATTGGCCTCCGAGCACCAGAATGTAGTCATACGGAAGATTGCCGTAGGAAACCTTGGCGCTGTCGGACATCGGCAGCGTATCCGTCATCATGCCGCGGTTAATGAAGGATGACGGCTGATGATTTCTGTACCAGGCATCAAAATCCGCAATGTAGTTGAGCTTTGTACTGCCTCTCAGGTTTGACTGAATGTCGGCATATACCTGAAAACCGGTTCTTTCAAGATAAACCCTGACGTTTTCAGCCTCTTCGGCATTAAGGGAACCGGCAATCACAAGAGTTCTGGAATCGGTGATATGTCTCAGGAGACCGAGTCTGTCATCCGTGGCCGTCATGTTGCGGGAGAGGGAATTGAGATTCTCGTTAAGGGCTTCACTGACAACGGAATTTTCAGCATCCGAATTTTCCGCAGTACCTGACTGAATTCTGCTGAAATGATAACTGGTAAAGCAGTTGAGCATTTCTTCCTGAATTTCCATGATGGAGGTTACCACGCGTTCATCGAAATTCTCAAAAATAGGCTGTCCGGCCTTGATTTCGGGAATTTCACAGAAAAGTCCAGGCTGTGGGGTAAGTCTTATGTGCAGGGGCTTTCTCAGCATTTCCGCTCTTTCATAGGCCTTAATGACCCTGAAGGCGATTCCTGAAGGGGTAAGACGCGGATTCCACAGATCCAGAGGCACGTACTCGCAGAAGTTGGCAAGTATCGGATCGACATGGGTTGAACAGCCGCTGCCGTTTTCGTTCATGTCATTGGCTATGTCCGCGCTGATTATGACCATGGGATTTTTATGACCGCGGGCTTCCATCAGTGCAGGGGCAAGATTTGCCAGTCCCTCATCGGTACTGACGATTACCGCAATCGGTTCTTCAGACACACGGGATCTTCCGTAAGACAGAAAACCGAGAAGTCTCTCATCATAGATTATGCGGAAGAGAGGTGTGGGAGCCTGTTCGGCAACCATTCCGAAATAGGATTTCATGGACATGGCATCGCAGTATGCGGTCTCTATCTTCATGCAGTTGAGCAGAGCTATGATTTCAGCGGATTGATTAAAAGCTCTGTAACCGTATTCCCTGAGGGAGTTAATCATGTCTTGCGTTTCTCCTTTTTATTCTCCAGACTTCATCATGTTGATTTTCGCCAGCACGCGGGCCACGTCATCTTCCGGTATTATTCTTTTAAGTACGGCGGTCATCTTGAGGCCGGTCTCCTTCCATTCGGAAAGCGGGTCTGATTCTCCCATGATTCCGGCTCCGCCGTAAAGTGTTATCTCGCCATTCCTAAACAGAGCGCTTCTCAGCATCACCAGGGCTGTCGAACAGCCGCCGTATGTCATGCCGGCGGTTCCCGCATACATTCCGGTAAGAAGGGCTCCGCACCCGTCAAGTACCCTGACGGCCTCTTCACGGGGATATCCCAGAGTTGCAGGGGTAGGGTGAAGCAGTCTGATAATTTCTTCCGTTGAAATATTATTCTTTATATTTCCGGAGATTTCAATGAGAAGATGGGTAATGTATGAAAGCCGCTTAAGCTTTACGGGCATCTGCTGCACGTCATCACATATCGTACGCAGGCGGTCGTCGATGAAATCCGCCACGATACGGTTTTCGTTAAGGTTTTTAGGATCCCTGATAAGAGCGTCTCCCTGTTCCACTGGAACAGAACCCGCCAGTGCATCGCAGTAAATTCTGCCGTCGCGGATGCTGAAGAGTTTTTCCGGAGTGAAGGAAACAAAGAGCTCCGGTCCGTCAGTTGCAGAATGCTCTTTTTCGGCGCCGGACATGTCCGTTTCCTGATGACACGCATCGGCAAAACCGAGGTACAGGTAGCTTTCATCTCTGACTTTTAATACACGCTCACGGACAAGACGGCTGATGAAATTCTTAAGGGCTCCGGCAGAGAATCTCCTGATTCCTCCGGTGCTGAACACTGCTCTGCGGGCTGTTACCGCTTTTTTGAGAGTCCTGCCGGAAGAGTTTATGACACTGGTTATATAACCGATCCTGCGGGCGAATTCCCTGTAACCGGGAAACAGAGTCATGTCTCCGTTTAAAAAGAATTCCTCAGGTTCCAGGTTGTCACCATATTTTAAGCAGGAGTAGTCAGTCAGTTTCTCCCGACTGAAAACCCGTATCTCATCAGCATCGGAATCAGCATATATTTCAGCTCTTAAGGTAAGCTTTGCGGGATCTGTAGCAATAAGAACCCCGGGGGTGTAGCCGAGGCTTTTGACCTGAGGCTCGAAAAGGCTCCTGAAAATCATCGTGTCCTTATGGAGACCGCGGCATCTTCCGAAGGCAAGATACAGTGATTCATCAGAGCCTGATATCACGACTGTTTCACGACACGCCGAGGCGCGGATAATGAGTTCAAGAGTGTCCGCCAGTTCCTCGAGACATGGGAATTTATCTTCCGCAAGGGCTCTGACACTGACGTTTTCGCTCCTGGCGGTATTAACGTTTCTTTCGGTGAGCGTGTCGGATTTCTGATCCGGATCGACAGTCTGCTTTCCGGCACAGGCATTTTCGGCCAGAAAGTTTATAACAGCATTCCGAATCATCTAAAGTCCACTCCGTTTCTTAATTTTGGGGCATTATACCACACTTGCAGGTCATAATCAGAATTAAGAAGGTTCTGAATCAGATCATATCCCGGGGCATCAGAATTCCATTCAGCATAAAGTTATTAAAAAGAGCAGGTGAACACCGAGGCAGTACACTCAATTGGAGCGAATGAAAAAAAAACTCACCTCAATCGCATTTGACGGAGACTAATCATCGAACACGTGTCGACCGACTCCTAAAGATTATGCTGAATGAGTAGAGAAAAAAGGGAAACCGGAGGAATACTGCCAACCTCCGGTTTCCCTTCTCAATATAACTCAGGCTGTCTCAGTCTCACTGGTATTTAACACATGGTGACGGAGTCCCGGGTTTTATAATCAGTTGAACAGACTGCCAACTGCATTGGTTGCTGCTTCAGCGGCTTTCTTCTTTGCTTCCTCTTCAGCCTTCTGCTTGGCCGCGGTCACGGCGGCATCGGTTGCAGAGTTCAGAATGTCTGATGAACCTGATGCGGCATTTGTAACTGTATCGGTCAGGCTGCCAACGGCATTAAGGTTGCTCTGAGCTGAATTCAGGGTATCCTTCGCTGAATCAATGGTCTGCTTTGCGGAATTAAGAGTGGAAGAAGCCTTTTCCAGGGTAGAGGTGCCGGTAGCAGCGCTTCCGGTTGCCACTGAAGAAAGATTGTTAAGAGCGTCTGTTGCGTTCTTGGTACTGTCAACAGCATCCTTTGTAGCTGAAATTGTCTGAGAAGTTGTTTCCAGCTTGTTTGAAGTGGCATCAAGCAGTGAAGCATGTGCCACACCCAGCCCTGCAAATATCATCAGGGATGATAAAATATTCAGTTTTTTCATGTTAAATCAGTCTGACCTCAAAGTGTATGTGATTTGTACGGCCGCAAATTCTTAAACGGCACTTTTACCGTTAAACCGGCCATAATATACAATAGGTGCTTTTATGATTCAATGATAAATATTATCAATGACGATTTTTGTATTTTATTGCACCGGACGGTTCGGAAATTTTCGTGAAACCTTTGCAGTACCTACTTTCTGAACCATTTTTAAAATTTTAACACTTTTGTATATTTTTATATAACGATAATTTAGAATTGAGATAGATCACACATTTGATTATACAGACTGTTATAAAAATTTTCCGTAGATGTAATCAGAATGTTAAACAAAAACTATGAGACGAATATCAGAACGGGAGAATATATTCAGTTTTCTGAAACGCGGGAAATAAATATGTCCGTTAAAGATGTTTTATCTGGAAGTCTGCGCTTTTGAACTGTTCCTGGATTTTTGAGAGGTGGCTTCATTTTCAATCTGCTCATCTCTTTCCTGAGCCAGTTTTTTGAGATCTTCAAAATCCATAGGATTTTCACGACGGAACTCTGCAGGGTACTGGGCGTCGACATCGCGCCACAGTCCGAAACCGAATGAATGGGCATCACGTTCAATTCTGAGATATATGGAGGAGGTGTTCTTACGGTTTGCCCAGGCATATCCCTGACGTATCATCTCTCTGTTTACGTTGAGCTTCCTGTAGTAGAGCTCGCCCAGAACATAATTATTATTTTCATATTTTTCATATTTTTCATCTTTCTGGTCTCTGACCTTGATGCTGATTTTGTTCTGCCAGATGAGATCCCTCAGGTACCTGCGTGCTTCCTCTCCGTAAGGCTGAGTAGGCTCCGGAGCTTCGATATCCGCCATCCGTACCAGATTCTCCCTGCCGTTTGCGGACTCGCACAGGAAAAAATTACCGCTGATTACCAGCGTCACCCTGCAGGTAAGATAATTCTGTCTGGTCCACGGACGAGCCTGTGCGGCCGGCAGCATGCATGATGCTATCGACAGAGCCACAACAAACCGAGCAATCCAGCCTTTCATCCAACAACCCCGGAATCAGTGAACGAGATCTTTCAATGCAACGGAAAGGCATGTCGCACTGAAAAGACAAAAAACAAACCATTTTCAATATTTTATGACAAGTATGAACAATATGGCACTGTTAATGTCTAAAGGTTAAACGCAATTCACAAATGAGAGTACAGATTATGTTAAAAGTTGTTTTTTAAGATCCAGGTAAAACATAATTTCTCATTAGGATTTAAAATGAAAATGAGGCATCCGGGGTTTTTCCGGGACAGCATGTGTACCGCATTGCCGACGATGCCGGTTCACTGCCTGAGAGTCCTGATAAAACTCATCCGGAACCGTTTAAAGGAGATTCCCCGCCGGGAGTACTGAGATTCCATATGAAATTCTTAAAAATACTTCTTCCCGTTTCTCTGATTGCCGGTCTGACTGCCGGTGTGGTTTATTTAAAACAGCAGGAACAGGGTTCAGCCGTCGAAATCGAAGGCATCGCCGCCTGCAACGGCCGCCTTGAAATAAAAAGAGTGGATGTCGCCAGTCTCTATGCCGGCAGAGTCGACACCGTTGCCGTTGATCGCGGACAGCAGGTTCACAAGGGTGACGTGCTTGCCGTTCTGTCTTCTTCGGTTACCGAAGCCCAGGTGAAATCAGTAACCGCTCAGAAGAAAAAGGCTCTCGAAACGATATCGAAAATAGATTCGCGTCTGCGTCAGGCAGACGAGGAAATAAGACTTGCCGCCATAGAACTTAACGATGCGCAGAATCTCCGCCGCGACAGCCTGATATCCCAGACGGAGCTTGAAAGACGCATGACAGCCCTCAGCACCAGAAAAGAAAGTAAAGAGGTGCTCCTGAAGGAAAAACAGGAGGCTCTTTACGAAACAGGCAGAATCGACGCGCTTCTCGAAGAAGCGAAATCACGCAATGACGACATGACAGTAAGGGCTCCTTTTGACGGGGTTGTCGAATACCGTCTCGCCGAACCGGGCAATGTTGTGGGAGCAGGCGGCAGGGTTGTCTCCATGCTTGATCCGACTGACGTGACTCTTGACGTTTTTCTGCCTACATCAAAAGCCGCCAGGGTGAAGGTAGGCGATGAGGCGCGTATTGCAATTGACGGAATTGATACGGTGATTCCTGCAAAGGTTGATTATGTGGCGGATGACGCCCAGTTCACGCCGAAATACGTGGAAACCAGAGAAGAAAGAGCAAAACTTCTTTTCAAGGTAACTCTCAGAATTCCGGAGGAGATTACCCGAACAAACTACCGCATGCTCAAGGGCGGCATGCCGTCAGTAGGGTACGTGAACTATGCGGGTGCGCCGTGGCCTGATTATCTCAGCGTAAAAAACGGCATGACTGAAATTAAAAACGGACGGGATGAATCCGCGGCATCAGCTCACACGGTCCCTGATACTGCCGGCACAGAAAATCAGTAGCATAACCTTCCGTACTTTTTCCACGTATAAGGCTAATAACCTGCTGAGTAATTATGGATAAGATTAAAAACCCCCGGGACATTGCGAATCCCGTGATAAGCATAAGTCATCTGAGCCATTCCTACGGCAGGGTATCGGCTCTTGACGATGTTTCCCTGGTGCTGCCGGGAGGAACCACCATCGGACTTGTCGGTGCCGACGGGGTCGGCAAGTCCACGCTGCTGTCCGTAATTGCCGGAACCAGAATTCTTCAGAAGGGAGAGGTGAAGGTATTCGGCAGAGACATAACCAAAGCCGCGGAACGTAAATATCTCTCACGTCTGGTTGCATTTATGCCTCAGGGGCTCGGCAAAAATCTCTATCAGACACTTTCCGTCCGCGAAAATCTTTCATTTCATGCGGATCTGTTCGGGCTGAACGGCAGAGAGAAGAATGCCCGCATCAGAAGACTCATGGCCGCGACTTCTCTTACTCCGTTTGCGGACAGAGCCGCAGGCAAGCTCTCCGGTGGCATGAAACAGAAGCTGTCCCTCTGCTGCGCCCTGATCCACAGTCCGGAGCTGCTGATTCTTGATGAACCGACGACAGGTGTCGATCCGCTATCAAGACGTCAGTTCTGGAGACTGGTTGATTCTCTCCGCTCAGAAAATCCGGGAATGACCGTTATCGTATCCACCGCATACATCGACGAAGCTGAAGGCTTTCAGCACACCATCATGATGAATGACGGTAAAATCATTGCCTGCGACAGCACTGCGGAAATCATGAAGTCCATGAATGCCGCCACTCTGGAAGAAGCCTACATGAAACTCCTTCCTTCCGACAAGAGAGGAAAGGAAGGCGGATTCAGGATACCTCCGTATACGCCGGACAGCGACGGTGTATATGCCATAAGTGCCACAAATCTAACCCGCAGATTCGGGAGCTTTACCGCCGTGGACAACGTAAGCTTTGAAATCGGAAGAGGCGAGATCTTCGGTTTTCTGGGGTCTAACGGCTGCGGCAAATCAACCACCATGAAAATGCTTACCGGTCTGCTGGAACCTACATCCGGTGAAGCCAGAATCATGGGGAAGGAATTCACCGCCGGCAATCTGGAAATCAGAATGAAGGTAGGCTACATGTCCCAGTCCTTCTCTCTGTACGAGGAGCTTACGGTAATGGAGAATCTGTATCTTCATGCCAAGCTCTATCACATACCGATTACTGAACGCGGCAGAGCCATAAGATCCGTGCTGGAAAGATTCAGCCTTACGGAGCTCAGACACACCAGGCCGTCATCCATGTCCCTGGGGCTTAAACAGAGACTTCAGCTTGCGGCGGCCTGTCTCCACAAACCGGAAATTCTCATTCTGGATGAACCTACATCCGGGGTGGATCCGGCGGCAAGAGACATGTTCTGGGATTACCTCATTAAACTCTCCAGGGAAGACAGGGTAACAATTTTCGTATCAACTCACTTTATGAACGAGGCGGAAAGATGTGACCGCATTTCCCTGATGCACAGAGGCAGGGTACTGGCGGTAGGAACTCCGGAGGAACTTAAACGAAACCGCAATGAAGATACTCTGGAAGAGGCCTTTATTCATTATCTTGAAGAGCAGAGTGACGCGGTTGAAGAGATTCCTGAAAGCGCCGGCACTGAAGACTCGGTGAAGAACATCACCCATGGAGGTTTTCTCTATACGCTGTCCATCATCAGGGCCTTTGCCGTTCGTGAAGGCAGGGAAATCCTCAGAGACAAAATACGAATGTTCTTCGTAATCTTCGGAGCCCTTATTTTTGAAATATCGGCCTCATACGGCATTTCATTTGACATGACGCCGATGCCGTTTGCGGTAATCGATCATGACGGTTCGCAGGAAAGCAGGGCGCTTGTAAATGAATTCAGGGGATCAGCCTATCTTTATGAAAAGGAAATCGATTCATCGCTGCCGGCGGTAAAGATTTTTCAGAAGGAGCATATCAAGCTTCTCATAGACATTCCTGACGGCTACGGCAGTTCACTGCTTAAAGGAGAGAAGCCTGAAGTAGGCTTTATGATCGACGGGGCCTTCCCGACCATCTCAAACAACGTCCGCGGATACGTAAGCGGCATCATGAACAGATACAATGCCTCGCTGACTGATCCACACGGAGCAAAGATCGCCTCAGAGCGCAATCCGTTCGAAATCCGCTTTATGTACAACGAGATCTTTAAAAGCGTGTATGTCATGGTTCCCGGTCTCATCATGCTGTCTCTCGTAATGTTCCCGGCCATGATGACTGCTCTGGGGGTTGTGAGGGAAAAGGATATCGGCACCATCAGCAACCTTTATACGTCTCCTGCCGCAGTCTACCAGTTCCTTATAGGCAAGCAGATACCTTATATCATCCTCTCAATGATAAGTTTTCTGTGCATGACGGCCTGTGCCGTGTACGTTCTGAACGTCCCGGTCAGAGGTTCATTCTGGGCTCTTACCCTCGGGGCTTTTCTGATGATTACGGCCTCGTCATCTTTCGGGCTTCTGATATCCTGCTTCGTGCGTACTCAGGTGGCCGCAATTTTCGGGTCGGCAATACTCTCCATTCTGCCAGCCATCAACTTTTCCGGATTTCTGTATCCGCTTTCAACTCTTGAAGGTGCGGCATACCATATGGGTAAACTTTTCCCGTGCTCATGGTTCCAGATTATCTGTCTCGGAAGCTTTACCAAGGGACTGAGTTTTGACAGCTTCTGGAGAATGTACGTGATAATTTTCACTATGGCCATGATATATCTCAGTTTAGCCTGCATTCTTCTGAAAAAACAGGAAAAGTAACGTGCAGGGAGACCAGTCGTTCATGTCAAAACGTAATGATGACAGACCGGTCCCGAAAGCTTTCTAATCAGGATAGACATCCATAACGAGTTTCATGCTTTTATTGAGAGATTTGACGTCAACAGGACAGACGCTCCTTATTCGAAGGCGCGTGACTTCCGATGTTTCCATACGCTCGTTGAAGAAATCAGATGTGGTCAGCAGGAATTCACCTTCGACCACGTCGATCTCATTGGTTGTTCTGAAATGAGCACCGTCAAAATCCCAGTTGGCATATACCGGTTTGATAATTGATAAGGTTCCGCGCGGAGAAGTCATTTCAATCTGCATCAGACTGTTGGCATAATAAGCGGAATACAGATTGCCGTCACCTGCCTCGGAACATTCTGAAATACCGACATCAGGCTCAGCGGCATAGGTAAAACCGGCCATGTCAAACGCCACATTGTCTATACGGAAAGAGCCTTCCACCTTTCTTTCGGTATCACTGTTAACGAATCTGCTGAAGTAACAGGTAACAGTCCTGCCATTATCAGAAGAGGAGCAGGGGGCTGAATCATAGCTTCTGTACTGCAGAGGCAGCTCTGATCTTCTGCTGCATTCTTCATCATCATCGCAGGAAAGAGCAAGCTTAACCGCCGCTTCCGCATTGATCACCCCGAATCCGTAATAATTTGAGTACCTCAGACCTGCTCCGTTTTCATGCCATCCGGCATCAAGAGTGACACTGGCATTATTCATCTCCTCGACATTCTGGATGACGCTGCCGTAGTCCAGTGAACTCCATCCCGGAGTCTTGTCATTAGAGGAGGTGACTGCCAGTATATAACGAATCTGGGGAACCGTAATATCCGGCTTTGCCTGTTTAATCAGGGCTACTACACCTGACACTGTCGGTGTTGCCGCAGACGTTCCCGAAAACGTATGAGTATAGTATTTTCTGAGATCATAGTAATTAGGATCAAGACGCCACGGGGTGCCCGCATCTTTTGCGTCTGCGTATTCCTGCGGATCACGACTGGACTTGGTGGTTACGATTCCCGGTGAAGTAAAATCAAGATCGTAATAACCGGGTTCACCTCCAAATCCGGTTACCCATATATACGACCCGGTACTTGAATAAGAAGCTCTCACACCCTGCGAATTAAGGGAGGCAACATTGACTGCATATCTTGCGCGGTTGAAAGATGAGGTCTGATTGAACTGACAGTTGACAGATCGGAGAATACACTCATCGGAAAATCTCCTGCTTCCTTCAAAACTTACGGAATAATACTCATTGCCGGCCGCACGGATGAACGGTATATTGTTTTCCAGCATTGACTGAAAATACATTTCAAGTTCAGGCCTGTACGAATAGCTGCTGTCGTATCCGAGACTGGCGCTTACCATTGAGACGTTCCCGGGATCAGTGAGATAACTGAAAGGGGCTTCCCAGTAATAATAAGATGTGAGAAGGGACTCATAGCCTATGCCGCGAACACCTTTGCCGTTTCCCGCAGTGGCGCCTATAAGACCGGCCACCTCTGTTCCGTGAATGGACAGGCCGGAGGAATTATCGAGGTTTACACCGTAAAGTCCTTTTCCATCCGGAGTAAACCTGCGATCCTTCAGATCCTCATGATTAAAATCAATCGGCTCATCAAGCACCGCAACCTTCACGTTTCTGCCTGAAACCGGATTTCCGTCAGCGTCGGTAAGATGCCATGCGGGAATAACTCCGGCATCATATCCGCTTACAGGACCTGTAATGAAGGAAAACGGATTCTGACCGATGTTTCTTATATGCCACTGATCAGGAAAAACCGGATCTCCGTGTCTGGTACCGGCCCCCACGTTCATGGTGAATTCGGTATGGTTATCCTCTTCATCATAGACCGTAAATTTTTCGGTAAAGCCGTAACCGTCCTGAGTGGCGTACAGTACGCGCTCCGGAACAGTGTAGTATACGGTTCCCTCAGGAGCTTCGGCTCCGGTTACGGGATGAGTGTCTGAAACATCCCCGAATTCCGCCTGTATGCGAAACGGCTGAAGGCCGGTATCTTTTTCTCCGTAATCAGACAGAGGTTCGGTCTCCTGCTGCTTTGCATAACTTATCAGAAACGGTCTGCCGCTGAAAATATCACCGTATTCAGCAACATCCAGAATTACCCCTGCATCGTTCTTACCGTTTAATTTAATGCCGTCATCACTGACAACGTATTTTCGGCTGTTCGACGGTGAGGATTCTCCTCCGCATGCCGATATGGCGACGGCCAGGGCAGACATCAGAAAGGCACCTAAAATGCGTTCTTTGTTCTTTATCATATCATCCTCGATGGCACTGATTACAAAACAGGAATGACCGGGTTCTGCTAAAAATAATTACCTGCTGTTTTTAAGGGAAGGAATGATGCCGTGCTCAAAAGCAGGAGCAATCTGTTTGATTCCCTGAGTCCTGTTAAGTTCGTCCTGAACGGACTTCCATTTTTCATACGAACCTACGGTAATTTCGTACACGCTTCGACTGAGCTGTTTTGCCTGCAGATCCGCAGGAATGCAGTTAACGTTCTTCGGGCAGGTTACCAGTATTTTATTGACAATAATGTAGTTATGGCCGTTATCATTTTTTACGAAAGCAAGATGTGACGGATCCTTCCGCCCCCTGACAACTTTTTTATCACCGAGGGGACCCAGCAAGTCTTCGGCCGGAAAACTTTCATCTGCAGAGACGACTCTGAAGCCGTCCGTTATGATTTCCTTTCCGTTTTCATTCATGGTAACCGCCTGATTGTTTGAACAGGCCGCAGCCGAACACAGGGCTGCAGCAAGAATAAAAGCTTTTTTCATAATTCTCCTTTATACTCAAGAGCTGATGAGATCGTGACGGGGACTGAAGGTGAATTTCATCTGTCGACACAAGGGAAAATGCCATCCTTCAGAACAGGTATAAGTATAAAACTTCTGACGAAGAATCAGGCAAAATATGTATATTAATTAGAATGAGATCAATATAAAAGAGCAGTTGACTGTCGCAGATGATAAGAACATGCGGAACAGCCTGCCGGTCAGTACTGACAGTGTCGGGAAAAGCAGTCAGGGATATTCAGAGACAGTGGCCTGAAAAAAAAGTGAGACAGGGGCTTAGAAAAATAGTGAAACAGGCTCCCGAGATCTCAGAAACCTGTTAGGTATGAAATTATTTTAATGAAGGCTTAATGCCGTCGTAGTATGAAGGAGCTACTTTGCGAACGGCGATACTGCGACTCATTTCATCCTTCATGGTCATCCACTGATCATAATTGTAAACAACAATCTCGTAGCAGCCGGCACTCACCTCGGTAGCGCTTACACCTGTAGGAATGCAGTTCTGACCATTGGCACACTGAACCAGAAGTTTGTTCTTGATAATGTAGTTATTGCCGTCATCGCTTCTCACAAAAGCAATATGATCAGGTGATTTCTTTCCCTTTACAACGGTTTTTGCACCGACCTTGCCAAGCTCTACGGCATTTCCGACCTCTGAACCGGATTCCAGAACCTGAAAATTGTCGGTTATTACTGAAACGCCGGGACCTTCAGAACCTGCAGCTGCATTAATGCTGATTGCGAATGCAAGAAGCCCGAAGGCTGAAGTAAAGGTACTTTTCATGATTTATCCTCGTTTATAGTTCTTATGTGTGTTTCTACCTTCAGCACAAAAGCTGAAATAAACGTCCCCCAAAAACATGCTGCGGCTCAGGTACAGGCCTCAGTCATGCATGCACGGACGTATGTCAGAAAAAATTCTGCTAACAATTATCAAACATTAATTATACATTAAAGTATATACATTTTAACCTTTTTTAAACGTTTCTGCAAAAATTTATTAGATAAACGTCAAAATAATTACACAATTTACCCATAGATAGCAAACGCTAACATCAATACTGTTTGTCATAAGTTGTTATTTTTGATAATAATTACATCAATTATCCGCATTGAATAATGGTTAATAAATCTTAATTCATCCGTCCCGGTGGAGCTTTTTAAACACAATCATTGACTTGATTATACATATGAAAATTGCTTATTTTAGCAAGAATTGTACAATTTCTCTCCTTTAAATCTAATCTTTGGTCTATAACATTTTTTCTGCTCTGTTTTACTATAGAAAACAGAGCATTTTTCTTGTGTTTTTAGTGAAATTATACATATGTTTGTGTTATAATTTATACATATGATAAGGACGCTGATTTATGACTCGAACATCGACTGTAACTCCTGATAATGTAAAAGAATATCTGCCTTGTAAAAGCACTTCTGCTCGCTTGATTAAAGGGACTTATTACGTATACAAATACACCGCTGTTAAACTACCTTCTGGTAAATGGGGTACCGATTCTGGTTATGTGATTGGTAAAATAATCCCAGGAAAAGGATTCATGCCTAACAAGAGATACATGAAGGAACAGGAAGAATTGGGTATTGTTTATTACAAAGACGGAATTACTGATGTTGCGTATGGTCAGTATGGATTGCTTATGCATCTTTCTGCTGACGTTTATGAAAGGCTGAAGAAACACTTTCCCTTGGAGATGGCGACACAGATCTATTCATACGGTCTGATTCTCAGCGCAAATAATTTTGTATACAAAGATCAGGTAGATGAATATTATCAGGAAAGCTTTCTTTCCGTATTGTTCGGCGACTACTCTTTCAAAATTGGATATAAGGCGTTGAGTTCACTTCTTCATCATCTCGGAAGTCGAGGAGAACCGGTCAGGGATTTTGAACAGTCATTAATTGATGAGTGCTCAAAGAACATTGCGATTGACGGTCACGTAATCAGATCCTGTTCAGAGCTCAACGATCTTGCCGAACCAGGTTACAAAACAAAACAGCTGAAAGCACCACAGGTAAATCTTCTTATTGCCTATGATACAAAAACCAACATTCCTCTTCTATATAGAACTTTTCGGGGTTCCAGTGTTGATAAGAGAAGCTGTGAAGCAATGCTCCGTAGCCATAATTTCACAAATGTAAAGTTTGTCGTTGATAAAGGGTTCCGTTCTCCTGCAATATTGAAGGCTATGTCCTCAGATGGAAACAGTTACATCATTCCTGTTCTTACAAGCGATAAGAATTTCAAGAGAATCAAGGAGAATCTTGAATATACCGAAGAATTCATTTACAAGATCGATGCAAAAAACAGCGCAAGAATTCTTTATTATCGTGAGGAGTTGCAGGAAGGAAAAACCATCACTGTATACAAGGATGTGGATGAGAACAACTCCAAGAGAAAAAGTTACAGAATAAACATGGATCTTTCAGAAGATGGATATACACAGGAAGGATATGATGAGCATTGTGACTGGTGGGGAGTATATATTCTTGAATCCACAACCGGTTGTACTGCTGAACAGGATTTCAAAGATTACAAGGACAGATGGTCGATTGAAACCTTTAATAATTACATCAAAAATGATGCAGGTTTCACCAACCTCAAAATACAGGATTACTATGAAGAACAGGGATTCAATTTCATTATGCTGGTATGCGGGGTTATTCATGCAAAACTGAATCGGGCGGTGATAGACATGAAAAAGCCTAGCATTTCAACAGTTGATATACTGCTGAAAGCCGGACATATGAGAATGGTTAAAAGCAAGGACCATATCTGGGAACTAAGGAATACCCGTACCAAAGATATTGAATTACTGGATGAACTTGGATTTAAGCCAATGAAAACTTTTAGTGCAGCAAGTAACACCTAATTTATTTGCATATGTATAAAAGTGGCAATGATTGTGTTTAAACATATATTGATATTCGCGACAGCTCCTGACCTTAGAGAAAAGTGGATTATAAAGACAGGCATGATATAGGATCATGAATACAGGCAACCTCCACGGAGCACATGATACAGAGAATCCAGAAAAAAGCAGTCATGGATATGACCAAAAAGAAAAGACCTGATACAAAAGGAGGAGATGTCACCGACTCTCCTCCTGTATTACAGGCTTCATTATTTCAGGAAGCCGTTTCATCATGACATCTGTTCAGCGAACCGGACACGTAACGATCAGTTGAATCTTTCGGTGCTGCCGGATTCTGAATATCCGATATTACCGTTATCTTTGCGGTCAGATGTATCATCCGTAAAAATACAGTGACCGGTAAGACTGAAATAGCATGTATAGGCGTAACAGATGGTTATAAATATAATTGCAACCGGAATCATGTACATGGCAACAGCACCCGGTGATGCGTGATGAGAGATCATATAAAGCAACGGCAGGAAGACCAGGCCCCCCCCAAAACAAACACATATGGTAACGGCAAAAGACGCTACCGTCACGGACAGATTCTTAAATGATGCCTGAATTCCTTTTGCGATGGCGGAAAATACAGATTCATTTTCTCCGTCAGGTACGAGCAGATACTGGCCTAACATCATTCCATTTCCGATTATTGGAGTGTTCGGATAGATGAAAAGAATCGATTGGTTTTTAGAATTGTAGGTGACTGTATTGAAATTTACCAGTGTGCTACACATTATGGTGATAAATAATCCAGCAGATATCTAACGGTTTAAATAGTGTAACCTATATATATCGTGAAATATTTATTTGAGACATATCATATATACCCTAATAACATTGGTTGTTAGGGTATACTTATTTGAGATACGGTGATATAGTATACATTGGTAATTTTATAAATTTGGAAGGAATTAAGATGGCTAATGAATATATTGAATTAGATAGAGCCTATATGAATCATGTTGGATGCTGTGGAGACATGTATCAGGAAAGAGATAGTTTTTTGAATGAAGAAATAAAAAATAATTTTCAAAAGGTTTTAGATAAGGTAAAACCAGTAAAATTTTTTAGACCCTGTTCTGATGAAGAAGTAAAAAAATATGATTTAGATATGCATAGAGATATTTGTAATGCACTTGATTATGAAAAATGTTACAGAGTACTGTTAGATCAGGTAAAACAAAAAAGTACTGAAGAAAAGATTGATTTTTTGCTTCCTTATGTTCCATACCTACGAGGAATTTTACAAGCAGACAGTGCTGTTCTTGATAATGAGGATGTTTTTGAAACCTATCGCAAGAATGGTACTGTAGCCTTTTTGCTGGTATATAGATATGAGCACAATATATCTATATTGAGTGATTTACGTATGGAATTTTCTGGTGAAGCTGTGGATGATTATAATGTTCTTTTGTCTAAAAAATTGTCCAATGAAATGATTATGAAAGAGCTCGATTTTCAAAAAAATAATCCCGAGGAGTATCAGAAACAGATAGAAAGTAGAAGAAAAAATTTTGATGAAGATATGGAAAGATTGATTCAGCTTGCAGAAGCTAATGGATTTGCGATAGACATGAAGGAATAGGTATATGAAAAATGTATCTTTTGTTATTCCTCAAGAAATGCAATTACAGATAAGAGGGACTAAGCAAAGAAAAAAGGGCGTAGCAGATAATGTCTAGTAAGGGAAATGTGAGAATATATATCAGAGTTTCTACTGAAGAACAGACTATCCAACGTCAGGAGCATTTAATTGATGATGCCAAGGCTCAAGGTTTTTATATCGCTGGCGTTTATCGAGAAAAAGCTTCTGGTGCTATAGAGGACCGACCTGAACTACAGAAGCTTATAAGTGAGCTTCAGCCTGGTGATTTTGTTGTGGCTGAAAAAATGGATCGAATCAGCAGGTTGCCGATTCAAGATGCAGAACGTTTGATTGATCAGATTCGTGCAAAAGGAGCCAGATTACTTGTTCCAGGTATAATAGATTTTTCTGATATAATCGACAAAACAGACGATACCATGTCAAAAATTGTTTTAGAAACAATGCAGGAGCTTCTTCTCAAGATAGCTTTACAGATGTCACGGGATGATTATGAGTTCAGGAAAAAGCGTCAGCATGAAGGCATTGAAATTGCGAAACAGAAAGGTAAATATACTGGACGCAAAGCAAATAAAGAACTGCACAGAAAGATTATTGAATGTCATATTCTGAATAATCCTCCATTATCCATATCTAAAACTGCCAAATTGCTTAATACTACTGTCAGCATGGTCACAAGAGTATGCGGTTTGTACAAAAAAGATAGTAATTACCTGAAAACACTCGATGAATAGTTGCGTTGTGGGAGATATTTATGAGTGGTATTTTTTTTAATCCAAATGGAAATAATGCTTTCACGGAAATTGTAAACAACCGTATCAGCAAAGTTTTTGTAGATAAAACAGGATTCATTGGAGAAACTATAGACAGACTTGATTCGGATTCAAAGCTGATAGCTTTTACCCGACCTCGCAGATTTGGAAAAACCATAATGGCGAGAATGCTGGCCTCATATTATTCAAAAAGTGTCGACAGCATGGAGCTATTTTCAACTTTAAAAATATCAGACTATAAAGGTCAGAAGCTGATTGATAACAAGGTAACTGACATAACTTATAAAACCTACCTTAATAAGTTTAATGTTATTTACATTGACATGAATACGGTCGATACTAAATATCTTACCTATTTAAACGGAGAAAAAGTAAAGAATGTAGCGGATATCGTTGATTTTCTTGAGTATCAGATTATCAGCGAATTAAAAGATCATGTACCTTTTGGGCCGATATTGGAAAAGGCTAAAATAGGCAATATAGGTCTGACCAGTGCACTGTCATCCATACATAAATCTTTAGGTATTACGTTTATTTTGATTATGGATGAATGGGATTTGATCTATCGTGAATACCGTGAAAATGGAAAACTTCAGACGAAGTTCATAGATTTGCTAAGAGGTATGTTTAAGTCATCAGATTGTTTGGAATGTTTCTCCCTCGTTTATCTTACAGGTATACTGCCGATAAAAAAATACAATTCCCAGTCAGCTCTTAATAATTTCAAAGAATACAACATGCTGAGACCTGCTCCTTATGAAACATATTTTGGTTTTACCAAAGATGAGGTGGAGGAAATAGTTAAAAAACCTTTATGTAAATTGACTCATGAAGAACTAAAAAAATGGTATGACGGCTATAAACTAAATGGCAAGGATATATATAATCCTAATTCAGTTGTTTCTGCTATTGTTGATGGAGTTTGCCAGCCGTATTGGAGCGGAACATCATCAAATGAAGAAGTTATTCGTTTGATAAATATGAACTTCAGGGGAATTAAGACTGATATTACAAAATTGATAGATGGCATTAAAATTCCATTCAATTCAAATAATTTCCAGAATGATATGGTGACATTGAAGGATAAGAATGACATTTTTAGCTTGCTTGTATGTCTTGGGTATCTAGGATGTATCGAGAAAAAGAACGGCTTAAAGCTCGCTCATGTTCCGAATCAGGAAATTAAACAGACGTTGCTGTCTATTGTAAAAGGCCAGAAATGGAGCAGACGTACGGATATTGTAAAACGCTCGGAAGCCTTGCTAAATGCCATCATAAAAAAGCAAGATGGAGAGAAAGTTGCAGAAATAATTCAGGATATACATAACTCTTCAGCTGTGTCCCTTCTTGATTATAACAGTGAAGAATCATTAACTTATTGTGTTATGACAGCTCTGCAATGGTCAACCATGGATATTTACGACAGCCACAGGGAGGAACAGGCTGGAAAAGGAAGAATTGATCTTGTATATGTTCCAGAGGATGATGAGTCCCCTTTAATTATTATCGAGTTTAAATATGGGAAATCAGCTGAAGAAGCTATAGAGCAAATAAAGAATCAAGAGTATTACAAACGATACAAGAATCAGTACCGTAATATAATGCTGGTTGGAATTAATTATAGTAAGTCAACAAAAGAGCATCAGTGTTTGATTGAAAGACTTTGTAACTAAGTGAATGGGTTTATGAGCATGTGAAAATCTTTCTGTAAATAGAAAAATATCCTGAGAAAATTTTTTAAGCAGTAACCAGAAGGTCACTGCTTTGGTGTTATTAATATTACCTGTTTGTTTTTATAAGTCAAGATTTATGTTTTATAAATAAAATAGTCAATTATTTCTATTGAAATTTAACTATTTTTATTAAAAAACAAAATAATTCCTAGACGGAAGTTTCAGCTTCCGTCTTTTGTTCATACCGGAAATCAGTCTGGTAATCGGCCTTCATACATTATCTGAAATTCACCGTAGATTACTCCCCAGTTT
>NZ_JNKD01000036.1:0-30759 GCF_000701925.1 Ruminobacter sp. RM87
TTTTCGTTGGGAAACATTCGTTCTGAATTATCAGACAGCAATTTGCCAATAATAGAACGCTTTGGGATCACATACTGTTTATCCTTTTTGTACTCACGTTCATATTCATACAAAACATAAGAAGAATTACCTTTTTTCTTGAAGAGAATCTTCCCTTTTTCCTTTGGAACTGGCACGGAAAAATCGTAATACATTAGTTATATCCTTTAGTGTAACCGTTACACTAAAGGATACCATAATTTTTATTGAACAACAAGACCTGAACATATTGAATCTGCAATGTTTGGAGATATATTTGGGAGGTACGTTTATGGGGTAGTGGAACTTTTATGAAAAGTTAAGATTTATCATTCCCATGATTATTGTTTTTCTCATTTTTATTTGTAGATAATATGATTCTGCATGAGAATTTACGGTTATGCAATGCAGTACACAATCCGGTGATTGAGGAGGGATTTATACAGTGAAGGTACGAAAAAATGACATACTTTCCTGTTTCATGAGTATAACAGCGCGTCTTTCTTGCGAAAGATTTCTTCTGCAATATTTATATTTTACGCATAGACGATTACTTAAAGAACCGATTATTTTATGCTTCCTATCCAGTCGCGGAGAAATTCAAATCTGGAATTGGTTTTCAGACGTCTCAGAGCCTGTTCCTCAATCTGACGGATTCTTTCAGCTTTGACTCCGTACAGTTTGGCGATTTCATCTAGTGTCTGCGGATCAAACTTGCCAATGCCGAAACGTCTTCGCAGAACGTCTCTTTCCTGCGCAGGCAGAATTTCCAGAGCATTGCTGATGCTTTCGTTCATGTTCTGCGTTTCCACGCTGTCTTCAGGCGTTTCCTGATCATCAACATGATATACATTCTCTATGTACAGTTCATCACCGTTATTTTCATGGTTTACGGATTCGTTCAGTGATATGGTGGGAACGGCATAGAATTTGAGTTTGGATACTTCATTTGCAGAAATATTCAGAGCTTCGGCTATTTCCGTATTTTTCGGATCCCGGCCGTTTTTCTTGTAGAAATCCACGCTGAAACGTTTGATTTTTTTCAGCTTCTCCTCTTTGTTTGCAGGAAGCCTGATGGACTTGAAATCATTGTTCAGGGCTCTGTTCATATACTGCTTAATCCAGCAGGTTGCATATGTGGAAAGTTTGAATCCCATGGTGTAGTCAAACTTTTCTATGGCTCTGATAAGACCTAAAATGCCATACTGGGTCAGGTCATTGAATGTTTCATCATCCTTGTTGAATTTTCTGGCTTCATACATTACCAGTCTGATGTTGGCCTGAATCATGATGTTTCTGGCTTCAATACCTCTGGAGAATTCCTTTTTGATGTTGTTGTAGATATTGATGATGTCTGCAATATCATGAAAAGTAAATCTTTCCAGCTGCTTGAGTTTGTGCAGGGAGTTTTTCACGGCACGGGCCATTTCCGGAAATTTTTCGAGTCTGCTTACGGTCTTGCCCGGAAGGTCGTCCATGGATTCAATCCAGTACAGTGTCTCTTTCGGTACGGAAACGTTCCTGAGATTTCTGTTGAGATTCATGGATTTGAAGTTTCTGGTGCCTGTTTTCAGTTTATCGATAAGTATCTCTCTGAAGCAGTGACAGATTTCAAGCACACGTGAAAATTGCAGATTGATATGAGCGATAATCTCGTTGAACAGGGAAGGGGTAAAAATAAAGGTGCTGATAAGCTCACGGAGCTGCTTCTGCAGATTTATGGTGCTCTCGTCCTGTTTTCCTTTTGTTTTTATTGATTTGACGGTTTTGCCGTAAAGTTCTCTGAGCTCGGCGAATTTTCTTGGAGCTGTTTCCTGCAGTTCATTACCTGGAATCACTATCTCTGCTGAATCGCCGGTTTCGTCATCTTTATTTTCACTCTTTTTTACGGAGACTCTGGCATCTGTTTCAGTAAATCCGATAATAAGTTTTTCGATAAGAATCTTTCCGTCTTCCTTATCGTTCCTGTCACTTGCCGCCAGCATGGCATCGTATTTGTCCAGAATGAATTTAACGATAAAAATGGCTTCAGCTATGAAACTGCATATATTGCGGTTGCTGTCTTTGATTATTTCCGCCAGCTTCTGTTCCTCTTTGGGATTAAGAAGCTTTTCATCCCTGAGTCTGTAATAGAGACTTGGAGAAATGTTGATGTCGTTACTATTTGTCGTAGCCATTTTGTTTTCTCTTTCTGATTGTCACAGCCTTTTCTGCGATGGGCGGAATCAGTGAAGTAAAGGCCGTCATTCGCAGAGTGTCAGCAGACTGTGTTATTACCTTCAGACTCGAGTTCAGTCATGAGTGATGGTGATTAAGCGGACTGACCTGGCCTGTATTCTCAAATGTTGTATATATATATTCTTTATTAAATATGTAAAATGATATTGATTTCATATACAAAAAAATCAGATACATTCTTTTCATTATAAGATTATTTGTTTATGTTTTATAAGATGTAGCACGCAAATCGGTTAAAAATGATACATGGCAGGGGTTTTTCGCAAGGAGGAACGTTGTCCTGAAAATACGCTCAGACGTTTAAAATGAATGTACGTCTCCGGTATGGTGGCAGGCAGTGGTAATAATTCAACAGCCTTCTGCCTGCGTGAAAAAACACCTGTCCTTCTTTGTTGCTTAATATATCTATTGATGATATTCTTTCTGCGGTATTATACTTGTTTTCTCATTCCCATGGGGGGGAGCCCGCATGGTCTTAGGAGCTTATTTATGACTTCCTGGCATGATGTGTTAGGTCCGGAAAAGGATAAGGATTATTTTAAGTCGATTCTGGCTTATGTGGAGCAGCGAAGAGCTTCTGGTGTTAATGTTTATCCTCCGAGAGCGGATGTGTTTAATGCCTTTAAATACACTTCTCTTGAAGATTTAAGGGTGGTTATTATCGGTCAGGATCCGTATCACGGGCCTTATCAGGCACATGGTCTGTGCTTTTCGGTAAGACCTGAAGTTGAAATTCCTCCTTCTCTTCGCAACATTTACCAGGAACTTAAAAATGAATACGGTGACAGTTTCACCATTCCGGAACACGGTTATCTTGAAAGCTGGGCAAGGCAGGGGGTGTTCATGCTGAACAATACCCTTACCGTTGAAGAAGGTCAGCCTCAGAGCCATGGACGCATCGGATGGGATACCTTTACCGATGTGGTAATTGAGAAAATCAATGAATACACTGAACATACCGTATTTATGCTCTGGGGATCGCATGCACAGAAAAAATGCAGATGCGTGGATCAGAACCGCCATCTTGTACTGACAAGCGCTCATCCGAGTCCGCTGAGTGCCTACAGGGGGTTTTTCGGCTGTAATCATTTTTTAAAATGCAATGAATATCTGGTGGCTCACGGTAAAAAACCTATATGCTGGCAGGTTCCTCTGGATCTCTGATTCTTACTAATACTCTGCCGGATTAAATTCCGGCATTTTTTTGATTCCTCTGGTCATAACTGTTTTTCAGTCCTCTCTTTTTTCTGATGGCGGAACATTACGACTGTTTTTTTCTGCCTGAAATTTCTGTTTTGGTCAAAAAATTATCATATTAAAGCATATACTGATATAATTATATTTTATTGATATATGGTTATTTAAAATTTAGTATTTTATCAAAAATGTGTTACCTGAAATAATGACCGGAAATTACCTGCTTTACCATTTGCCTTTTTTTTCTGATCTGACAAAAATTTTTGTAAATAAAATTTGGGTTTTTGCTTTAAATTGTTATAATTTAATGGTGTTTATAACGGGAAAAAAACAGAGTGGAACAGCCTCAAAAAACAGGTGATGATAATCAGTATTAAATTTATTTGTCTTATTGTTACTGTTTATATGTGTTCCATTCTAATGAATTTTTAATATGCGCACGATTGACTGACAGTCGCTTTCTCTTATTTTTTGTTGTTCTTTAGCCTAAGTAATCGGTCGATTTATAGAGATATGTTGAAACAGAAGAATTACGTAAAAAATATCGTTTTTGTTATAGCTGCCATTGTGCAGTCCGCCATTTTGAGTTCATGTGCCAAAGCCGACATTCCTCCGTCATTTGAAGAAGATACGGCCAAGCTTGATGTACCGGTTTTATTATCGGAACCTATTCCAGAAGCCGAGGTTTATGACTACACCAGATTTGAAAAGCAGCGTGAAGCATATCTGAATGCCCTTGACGCATACAGTGCCGGAAAATACGCTGAAGTGGAAAGTATTCTCGTAAACGATCTTTCCGATTATCCTCTGGCAGTGAATATTGAATATCTGATGCTTAAAAGACCCGGTGCGGACATGAATCAGATCCGGAAGTTCATAAACTCCGGACAGCATGACGTTCTTTCAGCTCGTCTTAAAAGCTACTATATTCAGAAATTCGACAACAATGCCGACTACAAAGGCGTTCTGTCGGTTTCTCCTTCCATTCCTCAGAGCGAGGATTTGAAATGTCTGTGGCTGAAGGCTCAGTATAAGACCGGCAACAGACACAATGCGGTGGCATTTCTTAAGAATAAATTCACTCATGCAGAACCTCTGAACGCCGGCTGTATGGGACTTGCGTCGGTTCTGGTGGCTACCGGAGCCATGACAGAGGCCGACATATATTCACGTGTCTATGAGGCTTACTGGACCCGCAACAAGCAGGGAATTTATCAGACGGCGGCCCGCATGCTTCATAAATCAAAGGCATACAGTGAACCTCTGAAGCTTATGAGTAAGTATTATGCCAATCCGGCAGGATACGCTGCCATTCCGGTAACACAGAAAACCGCGGCCACTGCGGTGTTCAGAAGATACGGAAGAGTGGAACCGAGAGGAGCACTTAAGGATTTCCAGTCTTTCATCAGCAAGTATCATCCTTCCGAAAAGGATATAAGGGACATCAAGAAGGCGATAATTATTTCCCTGCTGTTTGAAAGAGACGATCTGCCTATGGATTTTATTGATTCTGAACTTCCATCACTCGGAAATGAGGATATGTTCAAACAGCGTATCCGTCTGGCAATCTGGAACCGTGATTACATCGCTCTGAACAAATATCTGAACCGTCTTCCGGCTGAAACTCTGAAGGAGGATAACTACAGATACTGGCGTGCCGTTGCTCTTGAAAATCTTGGCCGTGAGGAAGAGGCCAGAGCAATAATGAAGGAGCTTGCCGGCGTGAGAAGCTTCTACGGTTATCTGGCCGCCGACAAGGTGGGGGCTCCGTATGTTATCAATGAGGTTGCAGTTCCTTCAGTGAACATCAGACAGAGAGCCGGTTTTATTGAAAAGTATCCGGCATATCTGCGCTTTACCGAATATGAGTTTCTCGGTGACAGAAAAGGGCTGAGAACTGAATGGAAGGAACTGATGAATCAGGCTACCGTTGATGATGCCAGATATATTGCAAAGACCGAGGCGGAACGCGGTTACTATGACCTGGCCCTGTGGGAGTCAATTTACAAGAAAGACTGGGACGTGCTCTCACTTCGTTTCCCGGTAACATACAGGGAAATTTACAGCACTCAGTCTGATGCCCAGAAGGTTTCACTTACATTCATGTACGGTATTACCCGTCAGGAAAGCATGATGAATCCGAAGGCCAAATCACCGGTAGGTGCCATGGGACTGATGCAGATCATGCCTGAAACCGCCAAAATAGTCAGCAGAAAACACGGAGTGGGCTACAGCAAACCTGTTGACCTGCTTAAGCCTGAGGTGAATGTTGTTCTTGGAACGGCTTATCTCAAGGATCTTCTGAGTGATTTCGGCGGAAACAGAATTTTCACGTCGGCAGGATATAATGCCGGTCCGAGAAGAGCTGTAAGATGGCAGAGTTCAGACGGTGTATGCAGAGATCTGGCAACCTACGTTGAAAACATTCCTTTCAATGAAACAAGAAATTATGTACAGAAGGTGGTGCTGTACGATTATATGTACCAGCATCTGCTCGGAGTACAGAATCCTGTATTCATCTACGACAGCGAGAAGGAGAACTGCTACTAACGGTACTTTCCCGCCGTTTTCAAAATATTTTTTCTGTTTCGCATGACGGCTGAAAAATTTGTATTCGGCCGTTATCTGATGAAGAAAACTGATAGTGAAAAACCTATTTAGGCCGGAATATCATGAATTAAAAATATGTTGATTATTTTCGGAAAAAGCTGATTATTATCAGTTAAAAAGTCTTTTTAGAGTAACATTTGTATATTTTATGTTGTTTTAATATTAAAAAATAGGCAATCGGTCAAGATATTTTGAAATATTTCAGATCTACCTGCAATATTTGTCGCATTTCATTAATTTTCTACTATAATCATTATAGTATAATTGGGTTTAGGTTTTTAATTTTGATTAGTACGCATGTTAACCTTTAAGGTTAACTTTTTAGGTGATGTATGGCTACAATAAAAGATGTTTCTCGTTTAGCTAACGTGTCCATATCAACAGTATCAAGAGTTATAAACAAATCATCAAAAGTTTCACCTGACAAGGTTGAAGCAGTAATGAAGGCTATGGAAGATCTCAACTTTCAGCCTAACAGCTTCGCTCAGGCTCTGGTAAACAAGAAATCAAACTGCATAGGTGTGCTCGTAGGTGACCTGTGCGGCGGTCCTTTCTTTGCCCAGATGATGCGCGGTATTGAAAATGTGATTCTGCCTGCCAACAAGTTCGTTATCGTAATGTCAGGCAAGCATGAACATGATCGTGAAAAGAACAGTATCGAGGCTCTTCTTCTGAGACGCTGCGATGCACTTGTCGTTCATTCAAAGGCTTTGAGTGATCAGGAACTGATTGAAATTGCCCGTTCAGATGTTCCTATCGTTTTTGTTAACCGTCTTGTTCCTACTTTAGAAGACAGATGCGTATGGGTTGATATCAGCTCCGGCATGGAAACAGCCGTAAACCACCTTATCAAGCAGGGACACAAGCGAATTGCGTACATCGCTTCCGATGAAGTTAACAATCAGGATGCCAAAGACCGTATGGACGGTTATCATCGTGCCCTGAACAATGCAGGCATTGAGTTCGACAATGATCTCGTAAGTCTTGCATTCCCGGACGAAAACGGCGGTCACAATGCCATTGAATCTCTGCTGATGAGAGATGTCGGATTTACCGCATTCGTTGCCTATAACGATGCCATGGCAGTAGGTGCTGTCAGTGCTCTTACCGAGAACAATATCAGTGTTCCGGAGGAAGTGAGTGCCATCGGTTTTGATAACAACCTTATCACCAACTACATCAAGCCGAAACTTACCACCGTCCGTTATCCGATTGAAGAAGTAGGTGAGACAGCGGCAAAGCTTGCTCTGAATGTTCTTTATGCAAGAGAGCGTGAAGAATATGAAGAACGCAAGGAAAAGGAAACAAACAAGAGTTACGAAAAGAAGTTCGATCTTCATGAAGTGGTTGAATTTACCAGAGAGGATCTCAAGTTTATTCCTGACCTCATCGTTCGTGATTCCGTTGCTCCTTATGACGAAGCGGTTGTAAGAGAAAGCAAGGTTAAGAAGCAGAAGAAAAAATAACTTTAGAAATTTTCTTATATAATCTGTAGAGCCTCAGAATATCCGTTATTCTGAGGCTTTTTATGTGTCGTGTGATGATTTGTCATGTATTTTTTCGCGGTGAGAACTTTCTGTTTGATCCCCTGATTAGGAGTGTGTGTTTTATGAATTGTCCTTTCTGTAATTCAGAAATAAGTGTGCCTGTCAAATTTTGTCCTGAGTGCGGTAAGTAGGTAAATACTGCGTTTCAGGAAGTTTTAAATAGTTTATCGAAAATAACATCACTGATTAGTGCATACATTCTGCTTCCCATTGTTTTTAGAAATACAGGTTTTAGCGTGGTTATAGGCAATGTACTGCTTATAGTACTGATTATGTTTTCTTTTCCTGTTGCTGAAAAAGTCAGAGATCTCTTTGAAAGTGTTAATTTACCGCATCACGTTAAAATGGGTCAAGGTCTTGAAAAAATATTCAGGGTTCTGCTGGTTATGAGCTTTTTTACTTTGATCATTGAACTGTGTATTACGGAAAAATCTGTTTTATGGCAAGACCTGTCTCTTAATGCGACACTATTAATACTAATTGCCTGCGCTATGTTTGTATTTGTAATGGTGTTTTTCAAGTTTTACTGCCTCTGGCGTTTTATATCAGTAGAGTTATTGATTAGACGTCTTGCAAAAGGAGAATATGTAACAATAGAGCCGCCTGGAATAGCAGCATACATTGTTTCAGCTGTTGCTGGTTTATTTGTTACTGTTCTGCTTTTCGGTGTAATTATATTGTTCTAGTGTTAATTACCGTCAAAAAGAGCTCCTGTCCGTTAACCGGCAGGAGCTCTTTACACTATACAGATGAAATGAAGATATAATTTTTACCGGGAGATTTCTCTGTCCTTCAGAGTAATGTTGTAATGATAGATATCATGAACCAGCTGATCGTAACTTTCGATATCGTTGCACAGTTCTTCCGTATTACTGAATTTTGAAGGATCCGCCTGAAGTCCGGTAGTTCTCGGCGTGTTCAGCAGAACGTTCTTATAGCTGATTTCAGGATTTCTGATGAAGCAGGCTATGTATTCTTCAGAGTTACTGTTTCTTATCATATAGCTTGAGTTTTTCTTGTAGATTCCCACTTCATCATTATAGCTGAACGGGTAGTTGCATATATCGGTATCGCTAAGCATGTCACAGCCGGTAGTCAGCATCTTCCCTCCTGAAAGCGCATGTTTTGCAAGGGTACTCATTACATCCTTGTGTGAACCGAATCTGTGATAGTCATAGCTTACACCTGTCGCCTTCTGGTAAGCCTTCGGCATATAGATATAGAAAGGCACACTGTGACCTAGAATAACCTCGTCAACTCTGTTGCTGTAGCCGATGCCTCTTAAATTATGGTCTCCGGTAGCGGCAATAAAGGTCTTTTCAGCCATCCGGGGATTATTCTTTACCTCGGAAATGAAATTGCCGAGCGAATTGTTGGCATATCTGAATGTCGCAAAGATGGTTTCGGTATTGTCATACGGGAATCTCTGCAGAATTTCCTTCGGAAGAGGGATCGTCTGCGGAGTTACATTATCAGGCACTCTGTACGGAGGGTGGTTGGTAATGGTCAGCATGAATATCAGCAGTGGCTTGTCGTGCTTTCTGGTGAGTGTTCTGTAGGCAGTTTTGAACAGGTATTCGTCATCGATGCCCCATGTTCCGGAGGTGGCTTCAGGGAATAATTCGCGAATGCCGTTTTCGTCAATGATTTCATCCACGCCCTGGGCGGTAAGAAAGTTGCCGATATTTCTCCAGGAGCTGCGGCCGCTGGTGATGAATATTACGTGATAGCCGTGTTCTCTGAACGGTCTGACACTATTCAGGAAAAACTTCTTGTCATAGTTTGAGGAGGTGGACAGGTTCATGTCCGGAGCTCCGGTAAAGAGTCTCATCAGAGTATCTGACGTACCGTTGCCTTCAGACAGAAAGTTAAGGAACAGAAAATCACTTTCGGCATGCTGTCTGAAACTGCCGTAGACGTCAACTCCAATCTTAGGATTGTCAAGAAGCAGCATGTGGGTACTCATGCTTTCCATAATGGCAACAACCACGTCAGGCTTGTTTTTATCCAGAAATTCGTTTTCCGGAATTTTTACGGTAAGCGGTGCGGTAAGATTGTCAGTGGTAGTTTCCATGCCGTTGTTCAGGTAACTCATGACCAGATCCCGGGCACTTACGAACGGCTTCTTTCCTTCCTTCTTGTGCCACTTGTATGCCCAGTAGAAATGGGCAGGACCGTTACCTGTGGCGATGTTTATAATCGTATTTCTCGACACATTCAGATTGTCCTGACGGAGAGGGAAGGTTGTGAGGGAACCTCTTAGAATGAATACGGTTAGAAAAACCTGAAGGATCAGAAACAGTACGATTCCGGCTTTATCGAGTTTCCGGAAAATACCGTTGAATACCCAGTTGAAAAATGCGGTGACGTACTTGAAAACAGGATAGTAAACCAGAAGAAACAGAATTATTAGAAACAGAGCCGGAAGCACCGGATAATCCTTGATGATGGTGAACAGCACTGCACCTGGATCTTCTTTGAAAAGAGAGAAGATAAAGGTGTTGATGGCCTGTTTGTAGGTGTCGTAGTAGTAATGCTGTACAACGGTTAGTCCCAATACCAGCATGATGCCCGCGTAGCTGAATATGCAGGTGGTCTTCGGATAGTATTTTTTCAGGCGTGGAATGAAAAGCAGTATGCCTGATATGAGAACCGGCAGAAATATGGTTGATGAGAATTTGGCATCAAAAAGCAGTGATGTCTGAATGAAGGTAATTTTTTCCAGTTCGGATATCTGCTGGATGGCCGTAGGTCCGAAGGTTTCCAGAAATATTTTTCGACCGATGGCAAGGATGGCCATACCAATGGCGGTGGACGCAAAAAAAGTGGCAAAAGCGGTGCACAGATGGCTTCCGATTGCTTTAAAGCCGGACTGAACCGTCATCTTCTTATTTATCTCATTAGTCATTTTGTCTGTTCATGTTTCCTTTAAGTTTGATTCTCGTGAATTATGTTTCTTATTGTTTTTATGGCTTCAGTTTTGCAGTCTTATCCTTAGTTCTCATAACGGATATTTATAATCCTCTGGTACTGATTACGATATCCTCGAGTATTTTATCACCTATCTGATTTTCACCGAGTTCTCCGAGTATTTCATGGTACTGATTGTGACCTATGAAACTGCATTCGAAATACTTCCGGTTTTCAGGAGGCATGTCCTCATAGAAGGCACCAACGGCAAAAAGCCAGTGGGACGGAATGTGGGACAGCCCATGTTCACGGAGGTATTCAGTGGCGCTTACAGGCTGTCCGGTGCTGATGCATCTGCGGAACAGGGCCGTGAGATCTTCCGTTATGTCATCCAGTACAATGGCTTCGGATTTGATTTCCGGTGCCTCGTCAAGACCTCCTGATGAATCCAGCGTATCTGTTCTTTCTGGTACGGATGCATCCTTTCTGTTCAGTTCACTTACAAGAACGCTTAGGCTTTCATTGTACTTTTCGCTGTCTGAATTCATGTCAGCGTGAGCCGAGCCTTCAGGAGCTATGTCCGCGGCTCTTATGAAGAGTTCATCCGGTTTTTCATAATCGGCGTAGTTCTTCGGCTGATAGTCCGGATTTTTGCTGTAGTGTTCGTGGAAAGCCTTGAGAATATTTGTTTTATGTACTTCACTTCTGAATGTGGCCAGCATGTTTCTGAGCTGAATCAGAATCACGTTCAGGTCTCTCTGACAGTTGGCGAGTTCATTGAGCAGGCCGCTGCACAGAATCCCGAAAAGGGGACTGTTGGGGGTATCCTGATTGATGAATTCCATCATGTGGGTGAAGGTGAAGGCCGTGAAATTGTCCACCAGTCTGGTTGCCGTGTTTATGGCGGCTTCGTTTTCGGTTATCTTGTCCTTTATGCTGCGAACAAAACCGAACTGGGTCTGAATTCTGTTGGCCAGACTGTATACGGCATCCTGAGCGGTGAAGGTTATGTCGAAGGTCATCTGTTCTATGTCACCGAGAACCTCTTCAGCCAGGGAATCCTCGCCTGCCTGTCTGTGTTCAAGGTAGCTCAGAATAATTCTGTCGAGAGTCTTCAGACGGGATATGAGGTCAATCTCAATATGACGGGAGTTGCTGTGAGCCAGAAGATAGTTCAGCATGGAGGTCAGGTTCGGGTTCAGCTTGTACTTGCCCTGAATCTGCATCAGAACCCTCTGTCCCTTGAGCTGGGAGAAGATGTTGCTCTGTTCCTCCGGAATTTCCTCCAGATTTCCGCTGTAGGCGGCAGTTATAAGCTCAGCTCCCTGATTCAGGGAACTCAGAAATCTTTTTATAAGTTCGGTACTGCCGACCTTCTGATTAACACCGCTAGCCATTGAAGATGTCTCCCTGTACGGCTAACTGCTGCTCGTCGGCATTTTTTTCCAGAATCTGTTCACGGCTGTTGATGTATTCAAGAACCTCGTAGATATATTCAAGCTTGCCGGTGAACTGGAAGCGTCTGCTTCCCTCAATGGTTTCGGCAATGATTCCGAATTTTTTCATGTGGTCAAAAATGAATTTGACCTGAGTCGGAACTGGTGCGCTTGCATGCTTGGTGGTAAGCAGTCGCAGCAGAGCCACATTGCGTTCGTTAAGAAAATTGTTGTTTTCCAGAATGGTGACGATTTCCGCTTCGGAAATAATGTCTCCGACGTTCAGCGGATGGTCTCTGAGATCGCAGTCCATAAGTTCCAGTACGAAGGATATGACCGGACGCAGCTGATTGCGCAGTCCTTCAAATTCTCTGGAAATGGAGTCGCGGTCGCTGTTGTCGTCAAGATTGAGCCATGAGGCGTAGAAGGCGTTGCCTCCCTTGGTATGACTGATTTTTCTGTTGAGCGGGCGCAGCAGACTGCTGACTGTTTCGAAGGTTTCCGGATTTCTGAGATCGTTAAAGGCCTCCGGAGAGGTGACTGCGCAGACGAATTTACCTGAAAGAAGCATTTCGGTGGTTTTTCTGATACTCATTTTTAATCTCCTTTCCGACCTTAAGATTCCAGCAGCTTGCGTGAAATGGCTTCACCGATAGGATTTACCGCTTCAGCATTTACGTATACGCCGTCGCGGGCTATACGGTAGATGCACTTGAATTCCGATGCAATTGACGTGCTAAGATCCGGAGCCGCGGATACCATGGCTATTCTGTTGCGGTTCATAACCTGAAGCAGAATATGAATGTTTTTGTTGGACAGCTTGCTCATTTCGTCCACCGGCCAGTGAATGTTCACGTCCTGTCCTTCTCTTGAAAGATGAATAAGACTGATGTACAGGGCGCAGATAAGCAGGAAGGTCAGACCGTTGGAACTCAGATCCTTAAGGTTCTTGGCGGTTTTTGCTGTCTTTTCCTTGCCGTTTTCGGTAACCTTGAATACGATGTTGAAGAGTTCGCTTACTTCGTTCTTCAGCTGACCGTTGACAAATTTGCCGGCCAGACTGTCAAGATTATTGATGAATGCGTCATCAGGCAGATCGTAGTCGCCTGAGAGACGGTATCTGTTTTCATAGCTGTCGGCAATGCTTTCGATGAGATCCCAGCTGGCAATCTGCTTGATGCAGGTTTCCAGTTCAATATTGAAGGATT
Source organism: Ruminobacter sp. RM87 (assembly GCF_000701925.1). Classification (NCBI taxonomy): domain Bacteria; kingdom Pseudomonadati; phylum Pseudomonadota; class Gammaproteobacteria; order Aeromonadales; family Succinivibrionaceae; genus Ruminobacter; species Ruminobacter sp. RM87. Next base: position 13,165 of record NZ_JNKD01000036.1, read on the forward strand.
CAAAAGCCTCAAACTGCAGATTCTGGGTAACCACGTCGGAAATTCTTCTGCTGAAGCCCTGAATGCGGTTGTCGAATTCCTTGAGGTAATGATAGTACTGACTGATCATGTGCGAGAAATTCTTTTCCTGAAGCAGAAGCATCTTTTTCTGTTCAGGAAGAATGCCTGTGTACAGCGTCTGGGCCGCGATGGTTTTCAGGATAAGCTCCTGCTGACTCTGTGTTTCATTACCGGTAAAGGTGTAGTTGATTTTATTCAGATCTCTGGCTTCGTTCCACATGCCGTAAATAGAGGTGGCGCGGTGTGATGACATCTTTGAGTCAAGAAGACCGAGTTCGTCATTGAGGCCTCTCATGGCCTTGCGGTATTCGGAAATACCGGATGCAGTCTCTGAAAGAACACTGTTGATGGTGAGAGCAGGTCTGATCTGGGTAGGTTTGCCGACGATATGTTCGCTGTCCAGATCGGTTACGCAGTTTCTGATGTTCTTCTGCAGGTTTTCCCTGCTCTTTATTTCATCAGAGAGCTCACGGATGGATTTTTCAAAATCCTTGACGGTACTTTCGTTCTGCTTTGCCTTTGAATTCAGAATCTCCGTCTCGCCCTGAAGCTTTCTTTCAAGTTCGGTAAGCAGATTGCGTTCGTCGCTGATACGGTTTCCGTTACCGCTGAGCCACAGCTCGTATTCACTGACAAGGGCGGTTTTGGAATTGATTTCCTTTAATTCCTTCTCGTAGGATTCGCATTCCTCGTGAATCTTGTCAATCAGCTTCGGATCGATGTTCTGCTTGCTGAGCTTTGACTTCTTCAGTTCGTTGAGTGTGCTTACCTGGGTGGTGAATTCATTGTCTATGGATTTCAGCAGATCCATCTGTGTCTGTTTCAGTTCATCAAAACGGCTTTCGATGTCACTCTTGTTTGCCAGATGGTCGGTGTCGCTGTTCTGAAGCATTTCCACGTATTTTTCATGATGCTTCCTGAGTTCATCCTCAAGTCTCTTGAGTTCCTTCTGAATATCTGAAATCTGACTGCTGATGTCGGTTTCCCTGGCAATGCGTGCCTGGGCAATGTATTCCTTTACGGCCTTTTTCTTTTCGTTGAGATCGTTCAGTGCTGCCTCGCTTACCAGTTTGCTGCGGGCAATGTTGATTTCGTTTTTGCATTCGGCGATTTCGGTGGACAGACGATTCTGTTCCCTGTCCATTTCTCCGAGCTTTTCCCTGAGTTTTTCGCACTGTTCTCCGGTTCTGCGGCGTTCATCCTCAAGTTCGGAGTTATCCTTCTGTGTTTCCGCCACGTCATGGATATCCAGTCTGAGGTTGTCAATGCGGATATACTGTTCAGGTTTGGTACTGTCGGCTGCGGTTTCTGCCGGATCTCTGATTTCTTCTGCGGGAGCATCAATGATTTTCGGAGACAGATCGGTTCTGTCCAGCAGATCTTCTCTTATTATCTTGCCGATTGATTTCTTCCACTCAGGGATATATTCATTAAGGAAGCCGGTGAGCATGCCTTCGTCGGCACTGAGACGGCGTGACAGATCGCCAAAACGCGCAGTGGCGTTCTCAAGCTGATTCTGAAGCTGTACGTACTGCAGGGCAATCTGATTGCACTTTGCCTCAGCCTGATGCTGTTTTCCGGTGCTCTCCATAATGGTTTTCTGCAGGGCGCCGTTTTCTCCGTGGGAGGTTTCAAGTCTTGCGTCTATTTCATCAAGCTGCTGCTGCATTTCAGGAGGAACCACGAACATGTTCTTTTCGTTTTCCAGAGTCTTGAGGGCATTCTTTTTGGCGGTGATTTCCAGATCCAGTTCGTGCTTGCGCTGAATTTCCTGTTCCTTAATCTGGTTGCGCTGAGCCTGATATTTCCTGTCTTCTTCCGCAAGCTGACTGTTTTCTTCAAGTTCGTATTTATGCAGTATCGCCTCTATCGGAGCTCTGTCTTCCTTGTTTTTGCTGATGAGCTTTGCCTTGGTTGCCGCATATTCCGATTCGATGAAGCTGTAGCCTTCGCTTAAGGTGGCCAGCTGTTTCTTCTTGCTGTCTATAAAGCCTTCGATAACGCTGCGGTTGTGGTATTTTTCACGCCACTTGTCAGCTTCCGCATCAATGAATTTCTCTCTTTCCTCTTCCATGGTTTCCACCAGCTTCCTCTGGCGTGAGAGTTTTTCCTCCGCAGCTTCCTTTGAAGAACGGAGTCTGGTCATGGCTTCTTCGGTTGCCTGTCTGAAGTTCTGGTAGCTTTCAGCCTCTTCATCCCGCTGTTTTATGAGGTTGCCGAGACTTTCATCGTTTTCGTTCTGATACCACAGCAGACTGCCGTATCCGGAGAGGAGTTTTTCCTTGGCGGTGGAAAGAACGTGGAACAGCTCCAGAATGTGCTGAAGATTAGGAGTCAGTTCGCTGATTTCCTTGAAGGCTCTGGTATCACTGCACCATTTGGTGAGCTCCTGTTCCCTTATCTGCAGATCGGGAGTGCGGTGTTCCTGCTTCAGGATATCGGTCAGCAGCAGTTTGATGTTGTCAAAGCTGATGTTGCCGGTAATGATGCTGTGAACGATATTGCCGACGTAGCGGAGCTGACAGTGACCGCCGCTTAAGGCATATCTTTTTCTCAGCTGGGCATTGTCACCCATGGGAATGTTCTGAATTACCGAACGGTAGAAATCCACTGAGTAGATGATTTTTTCCGCCTTTATGCCGTTCTTTCTCAGCGTGTCCCTGTATTCCATCCAGGTTTTCGGTCTTAATTTTCCGTTGATGGAGTCCTGGGTTATGTAATCCATGGTATTAAAGGCTGACGGAATGAATCCGTAGCTTACGGCTGTATTGCCCTGGTTGCTTGAAGCGTTGCTCACCACCACGTGGGCCATGGTGCCGTTATGAGTTACATACTCATATATAATGCTGCTGTCCGCTTTCGGCAGATAGAAGCCGGCGAAGCTCTTGCGGACGGAACTGATGCTGGTGATTCTGCCGGGCTCCAGACCGTAAAAGAAAGGGATAAGGTTAAGCAGACTGGTTTTACCTGAACCGTTAGCACCGTTTATCTGGGTGTGTCTGGAAAAGTCAAATTCATAGATCCCGTTTCCTGAGGCAATGTATGAATTCACTAAAATTAGTCGGTTAAGACCGGCCGTTTTTTTCTGAACGGAGTAGTTTTCTGACATTCTGACTTTTCCTTTATATATTTAGGTTTTCCGGCTGACTGTCAATCATGGTGCTTTTATTCACTTTTTTTGTGCATCCTTCAGGTGTGCACTGGTAAAAAATGAATCACTGCGGGGCGGTGCCCCCGTAAAAATATGTCTGCCGATCAATTTTATGGTTATGTTTTTTTACCGTAAAACAAAAAATCTGCATAATGGAACGGTTATTGCATATGTACTTATTGTTGAATTACATTAAGCAAATGATTTCAGTCTGTAATTCCGCAGATGCGTCTTCAGTAACCGGATAACTGTTCAACGGACATGCATTATATCATTATTTGAAATGATTGCCCCTTAAAAGGTTGTCATGCGGGAACTGAAAATGAATGACAGTTTGAAAATGTAAGATGTTCATCAAAGCTGAAACATCAGTTTCAGAAGGAACTTCTGCCGGAAACGGCATCTGTTCCGGCAGAAGTTGAACAGTGTGAATATGTGAAGGCAAAAGCCAAAATAAATTCAGTTATGATTGACTTTAAACGTTTCAAGTGTCAAACTGAGTTGCATTTTGTTGTAAATGTAGCTGTTAGCATATAGCTCAACGGATTAAGACTACTGAAAGCGAAGTTGCGGCAGGTAGCTTAAACATTGAAAACCGCGGGAACAGCGGGGTTAGCCCGGATAATCTGGATGAGATGCCTTGACCGGGAAGCTTCCGTCGGAGAACGGAAGGGGTTCGAATTTGAAAGTTTATTATTAGCATAAACTTGAGTTAGGAGTTGTTTTGACAATGACTCTGCTGACCGGCTGATGCATCATGACGGTAAATCCGGTTCCGGATTTGGAATCCCGTCCTTATCGGAAAATCAGACGTGCAGTTTTTTGTGTTTATCTTTTCACCGTAACAAGAGGAGTCTGGTACTCGACACGATTGTTGTACGTGTATGAACGCCACTATCAATTATGAGCAACTTAATTAAGCCACAGGACTACAAAGCAGTTTTAAACCTCAAGCAGACTGAACAGGGAATCAAGCAGATCAAAGACTTTTTCCAGCAGAATCTGTCAACAGAATTACGTTTACGCCGTGTTACAGCACCTTTATTCGTAATGAAAGGTCTCGGTATAAATGATGACCTTAACGGTGTTGAACGTGCGGTAACTTTCCCTATCAAGGATCTGGGCGATGCCAAAGCTGAAATTGTTCATTCTCTGGCAAAGTGGAAGAGACTGACTCTTGCTGAATACAGCATTGAACCAGGTCACGGTATCTATACCGATATGAACGCCATCCGTGCTGATGAAGAACTTGACAACCTCCATTCACTGTACGTTGACCAGTGGGACTGGGAAGCGGTAATCACCAGAGAACAGAGAACCGTTGATTTCCTCAAGTCAGTTGTTGAACGTATTTACTCAGCCATTCGCCGTACCGAATACCTTACCTGCGAATTCTATCCTGATCTCAAGCCTTTCCTTCCTGAAACCATCACCTTCATTCACAGTGAAGAACTTCTTAAGATGTATCCTGATTTAACTCCGAAGGAAAGAGAAGACGCCATCTGTAAGAAGTACGGTGCCGTATTCCTTATGGGTATCGGCGGCAAGCTTTCAAATGGTGAAAAGCATGACGGCCGAGCTCCTGACTATGATGACTGGAGTACAGAAGGCAGTAACGGTCTTTTAGGCCTGAACGGCGATATCTTAATCTGGTATCCTATCCTTAACCGTTCATTCGAACTTTCATCAATGGGTATCCGTGTAGACAAGGAAGCCTTACTCCGTCAGTTAAAGATTGAAGGCTGCGAAGAAAGAAAGGAACTCTACTTCCACAAGAAGCTCCTGAATGATGAATTACCGTTAAGTATCGGCGGCGGTATCGGTCAGAGCCGTCTGTGTATGGTTCTCCTCCATAAAGGTCACATCGGTGAAATTCAGGCAAGTATCTGGCCTGATGACATGAGAGCGGAATGTCAGAAGCTCGGTATGCACCTTATCTAATCAGATTGACATACCGGGCTGCGCCTCACGGTACGTCCGGAGGCTGACAGTCAGTTAAGATTAAAGGCATGATTCCTCTGGAGTCATGCCTTTTTGACGTATGGCGTACAGGTCTGTATCCGGTGGTGAAAAAGAGTTGTCAGGCTGACGGATGGTGAAAAAATATTCGTAAAGAGATAGAATAACGCCGCCGTTAGCGGTTTTATAAAAATATTTTCCGGCATCTTCATGCTACCGGAAGAGCGTGTCGTAAGTAAAAACAGAATATATAACCTTTTTGCGGAAAAAGAGAAGAGAATGGACAGAGATAATATTTACGGTCATATCAGCCGGATACTGATAACTGAAGAGGAGATAAGGGAGAAGGTCAGGGAAGCGGGACGCATGATTACCGAGGAATACAGGGACAGACCTCTGCTTCTGGTTAGTATTCTGAACGGAGCCTTCATGTTCATGGCCGATATCTGCCGTCAGGTGAAAACTCCCTGTGAAATAGCCTTCATGTCGGTAAAAAGTTATCAGGGCGACAGTACTACAGGTAACGTGCAGATAGTACAGGACATTAAAAGGGATATCAGCGGTTATCATGTTGTCATTATCGAGGATATTATGGATACCGGCCTGACACTCAGGGCTGTTACCGATATTCTCAGAGGCAGGAATCCTCTTTCCCTGAAAATAGTAACCCTTCTGGACAAGCCCGAAAGAAGAATCGCAGACATCAGACCGGACTATGCCCTGTTTACCATTCCGAATCTGTTTGTCATCGGATACGGTCTGGATTACAACGAGGCATACAGGGAGCTTCCATACATTGCAGAGTATTCAGCCTGAAAGGGGAGAAGACTTGAAAAACAGCCCTATTTAAGTTTTCATTAAAAACCTTCGCTGAAATGCCTGTTTTATTTGCAATTAATCACAAAAGTGAGAAAATAACATCAATTGTCTTGATTAAGCAATAATTTTTGTCATTGTTTCTCAAGTATGCATTCTTTCTAATTCTTCCTGATTATTTAACTACGGTGCAGAAGATGATTCCAAAGATAAATCCTGAAAGCAGTATAGATCCTGTATATCTGAATTATTTCAACAGATTAAAAGACGCCAACTTTCTCGGTGATATTGAATATTCTTATTCAAGCAGGCTGGCGGTAGCCACTGATAATTCCGTATATCAGAGACTGCCTCAGGGCGTTATCTTCCCTAAGAACAGGGATGACGTGGTTCTGGCCGTCAAACTTGCCTCAGAACCTGAATTCGCAGGACTCAAGTTTGCTCCGCGCGGTGGCGGTACAGGTACCAACGGTCAGTCTCTTACCGACTGGATCGTCATGGATCTTTCACGTCACATGAGAGACATCCGCGAACTGAATGTGAATGAACGTACCGTATTCGTTGAAGCAGGCGTAATCAAGGATTATCTCAATCAGCAGATAAAGCCTCACGGCCTGTTCTTCTCACCTGAGCTTTCAACCTCAAACAGAGCAACATTCGGCGGTATGATAAGCAACGATTCATCAGGACAGGGCTCTCTCAAATACGGCAAGACTTCTCAGCATGTTCTGACCGTGGAAGCCGTACTTCTTGACGGCTCTCTCGTGACCTTCGGACCTGTAAGCGGCGAAGCCCTGCAGGCGAAAATGAATCAGGAAAACATGGAAGGCCGCATTTACCGTACCGTGTACAATATTGCGAAGGAAAAGAGGGAAGAGATTTTAAAGACATTCCCTGATCTTAACCGTTTCCTTACCGGCTACGATCTGAAGCATGTATACAATCCGGAAACCGACACTCTTGATATTTCACGTATCATCTGCGGTGCTGAAGGTACTCTCTGTTTCATTACCGGAGCCAGAATTGATCTGACTCCGATACCAAGCTACAGATCTCTTGTGGTTATCAAGTACGACAGCTTTGATTCAGCCCTGAGACACGCCCCGGTTCTGGTTGAAGCCAATGCGCTTTCCGTTGAAACAGTGGATTCAAAGGTGTTCAATCTCGCCAAGCAGGATATCGTATGGCACAGCGTTAAGGAACTGATTAAGGAAGTTCCTGATAAAACCATGGACGGCATCAACATCGTTGAATTCGCAGGCTGGGACAATGAGCTTGAAGGTTCAAGAATGAAGTCTCTTACCGATTCTCTGGACAGGGATCTCGGAGCGTCAGGAAACACCAGGGGAATCATCGGTTATCAGACCTGTACCGAACTTAAGGATATTCTTGCCGTATACGCCATGCGCAAGAAGGCGGTAGGTCTTCTCGGAAATGCCGAAGGTGACGCCAAGCCGATAGCCTTTACCGAAGATACCGTGGTTCCGCCAAAGCATCTTGCCGACTATATTCAGGAATTCAGAGCTCTGCTTGACAGTCACAATCTGACATACGGCATGTTCGGTCATGTCGATTCAGGCGTGCTTCACGTAAGACCGGCTCTGGATCTGTGCAATCCGGAACAGGAAAAGACACTGCGTGAGATTTCCGATGCCGTAGTGGCTCTTACCGCAAAGTACGGCGGCATCATGTGGGGTGAACACGGCCGCGGCTATCGTGCCGAATACGGTCCGGAGTTCTTCGGCAGCCTGTTTGTCGAACTGAGAAAGGTTAAGGCGGCTTTCGACCCTGGCAACAGAATCAATCCTGGCAAGATCTGTGTTCCTTTCGGCAATGATACCGACAAGCTGGTAAGTGTTGACGATACCAAGCGCGGTTCATTTGACCGTCAGATTCCTGTTGAAGTAAGACACAGCTTCAGGGCTGCCGTAAGCTGTAACGGTAACGGTCTCTGCTTCAATTTTGACAAGACCGCTCCTATGTGTCCTACCTACAAGCTTTTAGGCGACAGAAGACAGTCTCCAAAGGGCAGAGCCGGACTGACAAGAGAATGGCTGAGACTTATGCAGCTTGACGGTGCGGATGTTCTCAGTGAGGAAAAGAAGCTTGATGAATCAGGTTTCAGTCTTAAGGCTTTCTTCGAAAAGGTGTCCAACACACTGAACGGGGATAACGTAAATGATTTCAGCCATGAAGTAAGAAACGTAATGGACTGCTGTCTTGCATGCAAGGCCTGTGCTTCAGCATGTCCGGTAAAGGTTGACGTGCCTGATTTCAGATCAAGATTCCTCAATCTCTATTTCAGCAGATATCTGAGACCTGCCGGAGATATTCTGGTGAAGAACATCGAACAGGTTACTCCATACATGGCGAAGGTTCCCCGTCTCCTGAACGCGGTTAACGGTCTGGCTCCGGTTAAGTTTATAACCAAGAAGCTCTGGGGATTTGTGGATGTTCCGGTGATGAGCTATCCGACCTTCAACACGCTGGTGAAGAGCACCGATGCCGAGTATCTTGACCTTGACAGAATGAACGGACTGAGTGCCGAAGAACGCGGAAAATACGTGATTCTGGTTCAGGATGCCTTTACCTCCGCATATGATGCCAAGGTTATTGCCGACTTTATCGTTCTTGCCTCAAAGATGGGCAGGAAGGTTGCCATTCTTCCTCTTAAGCCGAACGGGAAGGTGATGCACATCAGAGGCTACATGAAGGAATTCGCCAGAGCGGCCCGTTCAACGGCTGATTTCTTCAATCAGGTATACGGACTGGGAATTCCTATGGTGGGTATCGATCCGGCAATGACTCTCTGCTACAGGGATGAGTACAGAAAGATTTTAGGTGACAGCCGCGGAGATTTCGTGGTTCAGCTGACCCAGGAATGGCTTCTTGACAATCTTGACTCAATCAGACCTGTCAGTGCAGAAAAGGCTGGCCACGAATACTATCTGATGGCGCACTGCACTCAGAAGAGCCTCAAGCCGACAACTCATGCCGACTGGACCAGAATTTTTGCGACCGCGGGGCTTAAGCTGGTTCCGGTTCCTGTCGGATGCTGCGGTATGGCGGGGCTTTACGGTCATCTTAAGGCCAATGTTGAACGCAGTAAGGAAATCTATCGCGAAAACTGGGCTCCTGTATTTAAGAAGTATCCTATTGAATACTGTCTTGCTACCGGTTATTCCTGCCGTGAACAGGTACGCCGCATGGAGGAGAAGAACGTGCTTCATCCTCTGCAGGTACTCAGTACTCTGCTGTAGTCTGAAAACACCGGGGGGCCTTATTCCACGGCTGCTCAGATTCAGGTGTGAAACCGCGTCCCTAAAGGATGCGGTTTTGTTTATATTAGTTGAATTATATCGTTGTTTTTGTTATAAAGTACATGTAGTCTGAAGACTATCACGACACCGCATGAAAGTCTCCGTTGACCTTCATAAAGATTGTTTTCTTAAATAAATTTCATTTATGAAAATTATTTTTTTAGCGGATGGTTGTGCCGGCTAGTCAAGTAAGCTTATTGGATGCTTAAGACTCTTCCAGCTCGATCGAACTGATGAGTGGAGGTGGTCCTTGACTTCGTTTTTTCAGAAATTTTAATAAAGCCCGGGAGGCTTTTTTATGGAAATGTTATCTGGTGCCCAAATGGTTATTCGCACCCTGGAGGATCTGGGTGTAGACAAGTTGTTCGGATATCCTGGCGGCGGCGTTTTACATATTTATGATGCTTTACTTGAATCATCAAAGATAAAGCACATCCTTGTTCGTCATGAACAGGGGGCTTCACACATGGCCGACGGTTATGCACGTGCAACCGGTAAGGTTGGCTGTGTTCTCGTAACCTCAGGTCCTGGTGCCACCAACGTTATCACCGGTATTGCAACAGCATATGCCGACTCAATTCCTATGGTTATTTTAACCGGTCAGGTTGCAACAACCTTAATCGGTTCAGATGCTTTCCAGGAAGTTGACATGCTGGGTATTTCACGTCCGATTGTAAAGCACAGCTTTCTGTGCAAGAAGGCCACCGATATTCCTGAATACATCCGTAAGGCTTTCTATATCGCTTCAACCGGTCGTCCAGGTCCTGTTGTGGTTGATATCCCTAAGGATGCTCAGAACCCTCAGCTTAAGTTCCCTTATAATCCGGTTCCGTTAAGCGAAATCTCAATGCGCTCATACAATCCGACCACTGTAGGTCACAGAGGTCAGGTTAAGAGAGCTGCAAGAATGGTTGTTGAAGCCAAGCGTCCGATTCTTTATATCGGCGGTGGTGTAATTGCTTCAGAAGCTTCAGCCAAGGTTTACGATCTGGCTCACCGCTTCAATATTCCTGTAGTTACCACCCTGATGGCAATCGGTGCTTTCCCTGGCAGTGATGAACTTAGTCTCGGCATGCTCGGTATGCACGGCACCTATGCGGCCAACATGGCAATGCATAACTCAGATCTGATTATTGCCCTCGGTGCCCGTTTCGACGACCGTGTAACCAATAATATTTCCAAGTTCTGTCCTGAAGCCAGAATCATTCATGTTGATATCGATCCGTCTTCAATCTCCAAGTGCGTAGAGGTTGACGTACCAATCGTCGGTAACGTAAATACCGTTCTTGATCAGCTGAATGAAGCTCTCAAGGAACTTGAAGCCAACAACAATATCGACGAACAGAGAATGAAATCTGATTCAGAAGGCTGGTGGAAGCAGATCAACGGATTCAAGCAGGCTCATCCTCTTGAATACGCAAGTGACATCACTCCGGGCCTTCTCCATCCTGCAAAGGTTGTTGAAGAGGTTTACAAGGCTTCAAAGGGTGACGCGATTGTTGTTACCGACGTAGGTCAGCATCAGATGTTTGCCGCTCTGTACTATCCTCTGGAAAAGCCTCGCAGATTCCTGTCATCAGGCGGTCTGGGAACCATGGGTTACGGTTTCCCTGCTGCAATCGGTGCCAAGATTGCAAATCCTGACAGTGAAGTAGTATGCTTCACCGGTGACGGTTCATTCCAGATGAATCTTCAGGAACTTGCAGTATGTTTGCAGTACAACGTACCTGTAAAGGTTATTATCATCAATAACCGTTCACTCGGTATGGTTAAGCAGTGGCAGATGATGTTCTATAACGGACGTCAGAGCGAATCATACATGGATGCGGTACCTGATTTTGTTAAACTGGCTGAATCATACGGTCAGGTAGGTCTGAGAGTAAACAATGAATCAGAATTAAGCGATGTTCTTGCCAAGGCATTCTCAATCCATGACAAGACCGTAGTAGTTGATATCATTGCAGACCCTGATTCACGCGTATACCCAATGCAGATTGGTGGTGGTTCAATGGCTGATATGTTCTTAAGCAAGACGGAGCGTACATAATGAAACATATTATTTCAGTTCTTCTTGAAAATGAAGCCGGTGCTTTAAGCCGTGTTGTTGGTTTGTTCTCTCAGCGTGGTTTCAATATCGAATCACTGACTGTTGCTCCAACTGAAGACGATACTCTTTCCCGTATGACCATCGTAACCTGCTGTGACGATGATGAAGTTGAACAGATTACCAAGCAGCTTCACAAGCTGATTGACGTTCTGAAGGTATTTGATCTGGCTGATTCAGGTCATATTGAACGTGAAATCATGCTGGCAAAGGTTAGAGCAAATACCCGTGATCTTCGTGATGAAGTTAAGTCAATCTCTGATATATTCCACGGTCAGATTGTGGATCTTACTCCTGATCTGTACACCATTCAGGTGATTGGTACCAGTGAAGAGCTCAATAATTTCCTGACTGCAGTTTCTCAGGCTGTAGACATTGTGGAAATTATCCGCTCAGGCGTATGCGGTATTTCACAGGGTGAAAGATCTTTAAGACCGTAAGATCATTTTAAACAGACGACAACCCCGGATTTTTTCGAAGATCCGGGGTTGTTTTTTTGAGGCTTTGTCCTGAAAGAAGGAGTGTTTCAGGATCTGCTGCCTAGATTTAGATTGATTCCAGAATATGCTGAATCCACCTGTAGCATGTGTCCACTGAGGAAATGCGAACTCTTTCCTTTGTACTGTGAGCTCCGTAGATATCCGGACCTATGGAAATGACGTCCAGTTTCGGATTCAGTTTTTTGAAGAGGCCGCATTCGAGACCGGCATGGATAACAGTGGTTACTGAATCAAGTCCGGTGAGCTTACGATATTCTTCAGATGCCAGCTTCAGAAGTCTGCTGTCAAAATCCGGTTGCCAGAAAGTGTAACAGTCGTAGTGAGTGATCTTTGCTCTGCCGGAGGCAACGATATCGTTTATTTTCTTTTCGATTCCTGCTTTTCCCTCGGTGGTGGCATAACGGGCCAGAAGCTCAAAATGGAAGCGGTTGTTTTCCAGTCTGGCAACGCCCATATTGCAGGATGTCAGCGGGGTAACACCGTCATCGAGATATTCAGTTACCTTGGTATTGAGTGCCTTGAGTTTCAGTACGACATCGGTTGCTTCATCCGTCAGCATGAATGCAGGCATGGTATCAAGTCTGGTTACTTCAAAAGAAGCGTTTGAATCCGTTTCACTGAACTTGGTCTGCAGTCGGTTAATCATATCCTGAAGAGAATTTATGGATTTACCGATAAGGTGTTCAGGAATGCATAAAACCGCTGAGGCTTCTGAAGGAATGGAGTTTCTGACGGTTCCTGCCTTGAAATCCGAAATGCATACCTTGAATCCTTCATCCCTGAGAGAACTTATGAGGGAAAGGACTGCTCCGCCGCCGTTCAGTCTCTTTTTGTGGATATCGATGCCGCTGTGGCCGCCAAGACCGTTGGACATTCTGATTTCCAGTGCTTTGAATCCGGTGTCCGGTACCGCTTTGATATCAGGTTCGTATACGATATTGTATGAACTTCCTCCGGCACAGCCGATACAGATTTCACCGATATCCTCAGAATCGATGTTGATTGCGGTATCACAGTCGATGTCTTCAGCGGTAAGAGCAACAGCTCCCTTCATGCTGGTTTCTTCAGATACGGTAAACAGAGCCTTGATCCTTGGATGTCTGAGTGAGGCATCACTTAAAATGGCAAGAATTATGGCCATGCCGATGCCGTTGTCGGCTCCGAGAGTGGTACCGTCAGCGGCAACAAAACCGTCATCGGTAATGAGAGGGGTTACGGATTCCTTTTGAAAATCAAATTCCTTTTCGGCATCCTTGACTCCAACCATGTCCATATGTGCCTGAAGGAGTACGGACGGTCTGTTTTCCATACCGGAAGATGCAGGCTTTATAATATGTACGTTACCTGATTCGTTTCTGGCCGCCTCAAGTCCAAGCTTTTCAGCGGTATCCAGCAGAAACTGACCGATATTCTGTTCATGTCCTGATGTATGCGGAATCTGACAAATCTGATTGAAGTATGTCCACACCGCAGTAGGGGATAATGTTTCTAAAAGAGATTTTTCCATTGTCATGTATTCTTATTATTGGTTGTTGGAATAGCAATCGTCGATTATTGAAATTTATGCCTATTCTACCACTAATTGCCGTGATTCCCGCATTTTGTCTGCATAGTCTTTAAATAAATGCTACTGGCTCGGCATATCTGAATTATATTTTTTTCTATAAAAATGATAAAAGGCAGGCCCCGGGGATAATTTGCGGACCGTGATCATGAAATGCGGGGTGCCGTATCGTATGTCTGTTTCAGGTTATTGGTGTGTGACGGTTTTATGATGAATGCAGAGGACTGCACATAAAAGAAAAGCATATACGGAAGTATATGCTTTTCGTGAGGAAATAGCTGATTAATAGTTTCCGATATTTTTAGACTGAAGAGCGTCAACCGATAAATACATTTTGATGTAATTTCTGTTGGCCTCATCAGTAATAAAGAAATTATTGACTCTGTTTCTTCTTACGCAGTTTTCTGAAAAGTAACGTTCCACGTTTCCTTTTTCTTCTGAAAGCTTGGCAGGAACCGCTCTGCGCTTCTTGGCATAAGAGATAATATTATCTGATGACATGGATTACATTTACTCCGGATGCATATTTAAGACAGAAAATAAACTGGTTAATTATAGAACATTCGTTGAAATTGTCCATTGTTTTAGCATTGTTCATAAGGATTTTCTTCTGATTGTGCACCGGTTGATGCAGGACATCGGTACCCGGTGTTTCAGACAGCAACCGGAACAAGCTCTGTCAACTACCAGGCACCAATTAGGCTACGTCAGATTGATCAAAGAATGTTTTGACAAAACTCTTGTGTCAGAACTGAAAGAGAAACAGGTGTATGACTTCATAAGTTCAATCTTTGAAAAGACACCGATCACTGCGAAGTATACATTATGTGTGCTGAAAAGGGTACTCAATTACGCAAAGATTGTTTACAAGTTACAGATCCCAGACCTTTCTGAAATGCAGAATCTGTTCAAAGCACCACCTGTTAAACACAGAGCATCTCTTACCGAGGGAAATCTTGATGACAACATCATATCGATCTTTCTTGCATTAAAAAACAATACCAAGAACCAAAGCTATATAGATTTTACATACCTTGCTTTTTTGCTGTTGCTCCGGATGAATGAAGTCGGGCAAATTGAAAAGAAAAATATCAACTTCATTGACAGGGTTCTTTATATTGAGAAAACCAAAACGCTGAAAGACGGTTTCCGAGTTCCGATCACCGATGAATTGGAAAGAGTGCTCAGATACCTTATTACCAAGTCAGATGGTCAACGCATCTTTATAAGCAAAGACTCAAGGACACAGACAGGACGGTTTAATGCCTCCATGGTATCGGCAAGACTCAGGAAAAGTATTCAAGGTCAGTCGTTTCATGGAATTAGGTCAATCGGTAGACTTTGGATGCACCAGAACGGCATACCGTTCGAGGTAGCAGAATCTTGTCTGACTCACGTTGTCGGTTCTGCCGTTACCAGAGCATACCTGCGAACGGACTACTTCGAGGAACGCAGACAGGCCATGGAGAAGTGGCACAACTACCTGCACAATCTCCTGAAAGACATTGTCGTTTTGGAATAAAGAATTTAAGATAAAGAAAGACAGTTGAGTAATAGAGGTAATTATGACAATCCAAGAGCAGTTGATTGATAAGTCAAAAGAAGCGTTTGTTCTAGCAATAGAAATCTACAATAAGCCATCAATTAAGTATAGGCTGGAAGGCTTTAGTTTCTTTATCTGTAATGCCTGGGAATTGATGTTAAAGGCTTATATCATAAATAAGCATGGTGACGAGGCAATTTACTACAAAGATAAGCCTAATAGAACAATAAGTTTAGATCAGTGTGTGAAGTTAATCTTTACAAATGAAAAATCGCCGTTAAGAAGAAATCTGGAAAAGATTATAGAGCTGAGAAACACGAGTACGCATTTTATCACTGAAGAGTATGAAGCTGTATATGTATCGCTTCTTCAAGCATGTGTCTTTAACTATGTCGATAAGATGATGGAGTTTCATGATGTTGATATGACAAGAGTAATCCCAGAAAACTTTATTACTTTGTCTGTAAGATTAAAATCATTAAATGAAACAGAAATTCGTGGCAAATATGATTCACAAGTTGCCGAGCGATTAATACAGACCAATACAACTATACAGTCATTATCAGACGAGAATAACAGTACATTTTCGATCAAAGTTGAACATCTGTATTATTCCACCAAAAAGAGAGAAGAGGCTACAGAGGTATATCATATTGAGAAAGAGGCCAAAGATGGGATTCGTGTGATAAAAGAGATGAAAAATCCTAATGACACGCATAAGTACAATGCCAAAAGCTGTATTGAAGCAATAAACAACAAATTGCATAAAGACGGTACATACCCTATGTGTAAGGGGCAGAACGTTAAGATTAATAATTTCCACTTTATGAATTTCGTAAAATACTTTGATCTGAAGAGTAATGAAAGAATGTGCTTTGTTTTTGACAAACAGGCAAAACAGCCTCAATACAGATATTCTCAGCAAGTTATCGATTTTATATATGAAGAAATCAAGAAGAACCCAGAGACAATACTGGATGATTTGAGAGAAAAATTGAAGTTAAAAAAGTCAGGCAGTCAACCCTAGGAGCAAAGGATTCTAAGCACGAATGCCTACTCCCATTCGGGAACCCAGCTTTAATCCATCACAAGTTGACTTGCTTTAAGTATAGTAACAATGTAAAGAATAGTCAAGCTGATACAAAACAAACAAAGATCTGTATCAATAAACTATACCATTCAAGATGAGCAAAAAATAACGAGTATCAGAACGACGCTCGTCATTTTTTACACTAGATTACGAACTTCGTTACCAAGAAATATTCATGAAAGACAATTTCATGAAGGTTGAGAAGGTTGAAGTTGATGGTGTTGTCTTCTATCTGAGGGAAATAACCGGTGATTACTTCATGAAGTTTAAGGATGAGAAGGACAACTTCATGCAGACCTGCAGGATGATTCATGCTTCCTTATGTGATGAGAATGGTAAGCTTACCGAAAATCCTGCGGATTTTAACGAATTCATCAAGGTTGTACCTAACAAGACCATGATTGCGCTTGCTGAAGAATTTGCAAAGCTGAATTCATTTGAAAAGAAGGAAGCCGAGTTAAAAAACTCGTAAAATCTGATTACACATTCAGACTTGCGGTAAGGATAGCGAGAGAGATTCACAAACCAATAACGGAAGTGTTGAGCTATCCTATTACGGTGCTTCATTATTGGGGTGCTGTTTATCTTGAGGAATATTATCAGGAGCACCCTGAAGAGCGTCGCAGAGCACGTAACAGTAGAGCTCTTACAGATGATGAATGTGAATCAGAGCAGGCAAAATTTAAGCTTCTTATGATGAAGAAAGGCAAATGATAACCGAAAACTATTGAACCACATTGATTTTTATATATAATTAATTGAAGGACAATATTTTTTGAGGTGATGTATGAGTGATTATTCATATCTTTGTTGTGGGGGCAGAGAAGTTCCTGGGGATAATTTATTTGTACAAAAGATTGTCCGTTTTTTGATTGATTTTCCTACATGGACATTGATAGGTATTGCTCTTGCCTCCTTGTATGGGATGATATTTATTGACGAATCTAGGCACTATAGCGGTGAACCGTTTGGGTTGGCAGTATTTTTGTTTCATGCATTCAATTTTATAGCGTTAATCGGATTGTATTGGTCTCGGCACCTGTATGTTCGGATTTCGCGGATATTCAGAAGAGTGTTTCGCGTAACGTCAATATATTAAAATTTGAATTTTCTACAGAAGCTCGCT
Organism: Ruminobacter sp. RM87; assembly: GCF_000701925.1. NCBI lineage: Bacteria > Pseudomonadati > Pseudomonadota > Gammaproteobacteria > Aeromonadales > Succinivibrionaceae > Ruminobacter > Ruminobacter sp. RM87. Next base: position 30,398 of record NZ_JNKD01000036.1, read on the forward strand.
CCGGCGAACTTTTTTATTTGGAGGTATAAATGGCCGCTTTTATCCCCAAATTTTGCTAGTTTTAACCGATCTAGTATAAAAACTAGTTCTATCAAATCCCTCCACAGAGAGGGATTTTTTCATTTCTAGAGCTTTTCGTAGTCGGAGATTTCCAACTCAGAGAACTCCTCATCAAGTTCATCCATAAGAGAAACGTTCAAATCCTCTTGGCATTCCTGTTGTGCAAGTTCTTCGCTTGGCACCGGGATATCCATTGCATGTAACAGTTCCTTAAGTCCGCCAACAATTTCCGTATAATAATTACCGAAGCTGAACTGAGTCATTTCTATAGTATTCAATTTATCAATTACCGCAGAATCGCT